>JANWZE010000128.1 GCA_025054955.1 Blastocatellia bacterium
GTTTTGTCGGAAAACAGGACTCGCTTCAAAGAGGATTGCGACACCCTTCTGGTAACACCGTGTGAATTGTTATCTCAGAATTGGTCGGAAAACAGGACTCGCTTCAAAGAGGATTGCGACCCGTGAAAGCCCAAATTCCAACGTTGCTAAGTTTTGTCAATAGTCGGAAAACAGGACTCGCTTCAAAGAGGATTGCGACCTCTGCGTCCCGTCGGGTACGAAAGTTCCCGCGGTAGTCGGAAAACAGGACTCGCTTCAAAGAGGATTGCGACTGCGCCACCGCTATCGCATAGGCGTTCGCAACGATAGCGGCGTCGGAAAACAGGACTCGCTTCAAAGAGGATTGCGACTCCCAAACAGTAAAAAACATGATGCTGCTGGCGGCGTCGAACGGTCGGAAAACAGGACTCGCTTCAAAGAGGATTGCGACACGGGACGACCGCATAAACAGCCTTCCCGTCCTTTTTGAGGTCGGAAAACAGGACTCGCTTCAAAGAGGATTGCGACCCGACGGAAACAGAGACGACCCCGTTGTCATTATAAATGTCGGAAAACAGGACTCGCTTCAAAGAGGATTGCGACGCCCGTCCGGTCAGGCCTTACGGCTCTTCTGTAGTGTGTCGGAAAACAGGACTCGCTTCAAAGAGGATTGCGACCCAACGAAGTTGAATTTACGACGTCCTTTGGTGTCGTAGTCGGAAAACAGGACTCGCTTCAAAGAGGATTGCGACTGGATCATTCTTGTATGCTTCGACAACTTGCGCTATTGCGTCGGAAAACAGGACTCGCTTCAAAGAGGATTGCGACCGGTATTCCTGAGCAGCTGCGAAAGCCTTGCTGCGCTGGTCGGAAAACAGGACTCGCTTCAAAGAGGATTGCGACTTGTTGATTCTCAGCGCAAACTGCGCGTACCTGCTACTAAGTCGGAAAACAGGACTCGCTTCAAAGAGGATTGCGACAGCTCAACAAAATCATGTGTGAGAAACATGATTAGTATATGTCGGAAAACAGGACTCGCTTCAAAGAGGGTTGCGACCCCTACGTCGTAGCGCATTGACAAGTACTCGACGTTCGGCTGGTCGGAAAACAGGACTCGCTTCAAAGAGGATTGCGACCACGTAGTAATACAAACCCATTTTTATGGTAAGTTTGCCGGTCGGAAAACAGGACTCGCTTCAAAGAGGGTTGCGACAAACGGCCAGTCGTGACGTTAGCAAATTTGAGATTTCAAAAGTTGGAGTTTGGGAGTCGCTTCGAAGAGGAATTGTGACTCTTCAGAATCGGAGGAGATAACTGAACTTCGCGAAGACCTGCCGTCCGGTCGAACGCGTGGGCGGGCCGAGCCGCCGAATTCCTCCTGGAGAAGTCGGATCGAGCCCCAGGTTTTCCCAATGATCCGTGTACCCCACGTAGAGCGCCGTCCAGGGATTGACCAGGTACGTGAGCAAGACGTCCACGGCTATTCGCTTCTCTCGCTCCGCGCGCACCAGAGATGGATTCGGAAGCACGGCGGCATAATCGAGGATCGTTCGGAGCGAGAGTTCGCGGGTGAATTGATAGTTCACCTTTGTGCGGAGCAAGTGGTTGTTGAAGATGCTGACGGATGCCCCGCGCGGCGTGAGCGTCTCCGCCTTTGATGACGACAAGGATTCGCCGTGCGTGCCCAGGCGGCTGTAGAGATAGATTTGACTCACCCGAAGCTGCGAAGTGGGCCGAAGGGTCAGCTCCAATTCTCCAGCGGCTGTGGTCGCGGAGAAAGGAGCCAATCCAGGCGCAGGATAAAAATTGACCCCCTTTCCGAAGCGATAACTTCCTCCGAGGGTGAGCCATCGCAGCCACGCGGTCGAAGCGCTGACAATTGTCTCATGCTTCCGAAATCCCAGATCGCGAAACAGCTCGAACGATTCGGAACGGCGGAAGGAGACTTCCGTCGGTCCGGCGAATTGCGCTTGGAATCCGCTGCTGATGACCCAATCTTGAAGACGACCGCGCCGATCCCAGTTGGCGAGGGTAAAGATGTTCGGTCCGAAGCTCTGCAAGCGTTTCCCTTCGCGGAACCAACGGTATCGGACGAAATGTTCCATCTGCCGCACGTCCACGCGGCGGATGAAGCCGAGCGGGGTGTGGAATCGCGGACTGCGATCCACGTACTCCCCGGAATAGAAGAAATGCCGCCCCGAGTACGAAAGATCGAGCGAATAGGCGGGGCCGGAGAATCGTCCGCCATCGCGTTGGGTGAAGCTCTGCATGATCTGGCCGGTGAACGTCCAATTGGGACTCATTCGCAGTAACGTATCAAGGGCCAGGACACTGTTAGACTGCGACATGAAGGACCGGCGCGTGAAGAGGAGGCCGAGGCTTGATTGCTCGGCGAATTCCCGTTGCACACGGAGGACGCCAATGGCAGCCCGCCGCCCATATCCGGGATCCGTAGGGGCGACGCGCTTGCCAGGCGCCCGATCGTCAATGGCGAGCGCGCCGAGCGCCCAACGTCCCGCCTTCCCCGTCACGCGCGCGCCGAATTGGGGGTCAATGATCCGGCGAGAGAAGAAGAGGTTTTCCAATGTCTGGAAGAAGCCGGCGTTTTCCAGAAAAAACGGGCGCTTTTCCGGGAAGAAAACCTCGAACCGCTGATTGAGCGTCACCTGTGGATCGTCGGACTCGACCTGACTGAAATCGGGATTCACCGCGAGATCAAGCGTGAAGGCGTCGCGCAGGACGAACTTGGCATCCATCCCTCCCCGCCCTTCGACCTTCTTGCTCCATCCGGGTCCGTTCGTCCCCACCGGGTCGAAGAATCGAGCGGCGGCGAACGCCCCATAGGGGATGAACTGCCAATTGCGTCCCGCTGAGATGTCTTCCAATCCTTCGAGCGTCGCCAACTGTTGGAGGAACCCGGCCACGCGCCGGGTGATATAGGGCCAGAAGGCCTGCTCGTTCAGACGCGGGATGATCCGCCCGAGCGCGACCCCCCACGTTTGCGTGTGCGTCGCGGGAAATCGAAGGCTGCGGAAAGGGATGGCCATCCGGACGAGGAAACCGTCTTCCGTCAGCCGACCTTCGGAGTACCAGAGCGTATCGAAGCTGAAGTCGTCTTCCTGCCCTTCCCCAACGATCGCGTCAGCCTGGATGCCCAAAGGATTGGCCAGGAAGAGATACGCGCGGCGGCGATCTTGAAATGTGTCTAGGGTCACCCCCACGAGGTCATCTTCGAAGATCGCTTCGCGCCGAGAAAGGCGCGCGCGAACTTTCGCCGGATCGTCCTTGCAGATGAACACCACGTAGAGATGATCGCGATCGTAGGAGAGACAGGCCGTCGTCTCCAGGCTGACGGGAATCCCGTCTCCCGGTTCTCGCTGGCGAAAGTCGGACACGCACACCGCGCCCGCGTTCTGCGCTCCTTGCACAAACTCCTCCAGCCGCGGAGGAGATGAGACGCGAGAGAGGCGCAGGTGCGGACGTTCTGCTTGGGCGAACCCTCTTATGATCCCACCGAGCAAGAGCATCAGCAGAAGCGCGAATATCGAGATTCGACCTCTTCTTCTTATTATTATCATCGCTTTTCTTCCCGTTCCCTCAGTTGCTCATCGCTATCGCTATTACGGATACGATGCCGATTGGTTTCCGCAAAGCCATAAGGGTTCTATCAGTATTCGATCCGTAGGCGTTCGGGCCAATGCGCCGTAGGGACGACGGCAAAGGGGATTCACCCCAGCAGCCATCCCTCAGCGGTGCGCACGTCTATGCGCCACTGGCCGGGCATGCTCTCCCGCGTGAGGGGATATCCCCGATAGCCGCCTTCACGACCGTCTATGACTGCGTCGGCGAGCCCGCCCCGACAGTCCAACACAGGCGTTGCAAAGAGGATTGCGAGGGAAAGAAAGGAGCCAGGAGGGGGAGTCAACAGTTGCTTTGGAATGGATTGGCATCACAACGCGGGCGGCCACAGCGAGCCGCCCCGACAGTCCAACACAGGCGCTGCAAAGAGGATTGCGAGAGAAAGAAAGGAGCCAGAAGTCAGGAGCCAGGAGGGGGAATCCAGGACTCGATTCAAAATGGATTCGCATGCGCTCGCACGGCTGGCCAGCCCTCCTACAGGTCAAGAAACTGGCTAGGCATCAGTGGGGCCACAGATTCTTTATAGCGATTTTCAAGTGCCTTTGCCCGGGGAGCGCCCACCTTGGGGGCTGATGCAGGCTGGATGTGCGCGCCCCGGGGTAGATTGATTCGCAAACCGCTCTAGACAAAATCATCTGGGACTTCTCGTGCGCTGCGAGGAATAAAAAAAATTGTTTGGCGTGCTCGGCGTGTTTCGGAGGCACTTTCTGAAGGGGTTGTTCATGTCGCCGGTAGCGACGCGGGGACACAATCAAAAGCAACCACACTTTTTGGAGTGCGCCGGCAGAGCGAAGCGGCGACGGCGCTTTCGGTCCTCACACTATGCACTAGGCCAAAGCGGCGTCGCGCCCTGCGGGCTTGCCGCCGCACTCCAAAACGCATGCTCCTCTGCAAATAACCATTTTCATCATTCGTGGCATGCGCGGAGCTCATGGCCGATTCCTCGGTCAATCTCGGCCTGCATCCTTTGCAGCAATACCAACTTTCAAGTGGCGCACCGTGGCCATGCTCGTCTCTTGACTAGCAACTCAGGCGTGTGTGAGAATTGCCGCGGACATCGAAAATAATCATGTATGCTCGTGCCGGCGTAGCTCAGGTGGTTAGAGCGAGGGATTCATAACCCCTAGGTCGTTGGTTCAAGTCCGACCGCCGGCACCATCTGTTTTCAGCGCGTACAGCAAAGACGAATCGGAGCGGGTGCGGCTTTGCCTCAACGGAGCACGCAATAACGAACCATGAAAGATAGAATTTTGCATCGTTCGTGGTGTACATTGGCAGATAGGCGATTCCCGCTTAATGCCAATAGTTCGGTGAAAAACCATGTTTGATAAGGCAACATGGCGAGCAGGAACAGTACATCCCAAGCGGTAGTCTCCCATTCTCTGCACGCATTTGTATGAGATCGTCATGATGGTGGGTCGGCATCCAGGGGCTGCGTAAGCGGCTGCGAGCAGGTAGCCAGACGTGCAACGTCTTGAAAAATGACGATTCGGATATGGCCGCGCAAGCGGCTGCGAGCAGGTAGCCAGACGCGCAACGTCTGGCACAGCAGACCAAATGTTCCCGGCGCGTTGCAGACGCGCCACAGGCGCGCCTTGGTGGCCAAGGATTGAATGGCATAAACGAGCCGATGGGGAACGTGTGGCGCCCCTTCAGCGCGAACGATTGGGGGTGACGCGCTTCCAGACGTTGCGCGTCTGGCTACCTGCTGTTTGCGCCTCCGGCGCACGCTGAGCTTGGAGGTCCTCCGAATGAATCGTCCTTATGCTATGACACGCCACGAGGAACGATAAAGAAGCCACCGAGGTCACAGAGTCCACCGAGAGCGTTCTCCATCTCTGCCATCTGTGGCCTCTGTGGTTCGTTTCGGGAGAGGGTGTACCCAAACGCCGAATGACGATCGCAATTCTCGCTCAGTCAGTTCAGGCTCCATCACACCTTGGGGTTTCATGAACGTGGTATTTTTCTCTGCCATCGGAATTAGCCCCTGAAACAATTGATTCACACTTGAAACCTCTGAAAACCAGATGTAATGCCTCCAACCGACGTGCCTCGTGCCTGCGTTCACTCTACCGTGCTGCAATGCTTAAACATCAACAGATGGAATACCCGGTGAGGCAAGACGGGCCGATGCCCAACTGAATGGAACACTGATTGCATCGCGTCAGTACTGGGTCATCAGCTTGTAGAGGGCGACTACCCACGATGGCCACATTGTGATTGCGGAGGTAGCAGACTGAAAGTCGAGTATGGCGCTTCCAAATGCAATGAGGAAAATCGGCACGGGCTTGATGGGGTTCTGTTGGCTGCTCTTGCTGAGCGATGTTGCTGAAGGCGCGTCTGGACGGCACTACTTCCGCCGCTACACAGGCGCTGACGGCCTTTCGCAAGCGGTTGCGCAAGCCATTTACCAAGATCGTAGCGGATATCTTTGGGTGGGGACTCAGGCCGGATTGAACCGCTATGACGGCGCTTCATTCACGATTTACAGTATTCCACAAGGCCTGGCCAACGATTGGATAAACGCGATTGCCGAGGATGCACAGGGACGGATTTGGCTGGCGACACTGGGTGGCGTGAGCTGTTGGGAGGGTCACCGCTTCCGGAACTACACCACAGCGGACGGATTGAGCGACACTCGGATAGCTTCTTTGGTGATCGGTCAGGATGGAACGGTGTGGTGTGCCACGCCACGAGGCGTAAGCCGGTTTAATGGCTCTCAGTGGCGCACCTATACCGCTGCCGATGGTCTGCCCGCATCGAGTGTGAATGTACTGTTGATGGATCGCGCAGGGCGATTGTGGGCCGGCACGACCAAGGGGCTGGCGTATTTGCAAGGTGAGCGATTCATCGCCTTCGATCCAGATGGGCTGGCGGGCAAAGAAATTCGCAGCCTGAGCCAAGACCGGCAACGGCGGCTCTGGGTGGGACTAAACGAGGGTGTGCGAGCGTATGATGAAGGCCGGCTCGTGAAGGCCTATACCGAAGCGGATGGGCTGAGTCGTTCACCGGTGACGGCGCTGTGCGTGGACCGATATGGCATTGTCTGGATAGGAACGCCACAAGGGCTTGGCGCGATCGAGAACGACCAAGTCACCTTTCTGGCAGCCGCGCAAGGTTTGCACCATAGCGACGTGCGCGCGCTGCTGGAAGATCGTGAAGGCGTCTTGTGGATCGGCGTCTTCGGTGGTCTTTACAAATTTCAAGGACGCGCATTCACCAATTATGGAGCGGCCGAGGGCTTAGGTTCGGACTCGGTTCGGCCCATTGTGCGTGATCGTCGTGGGTGGCTCTGGGTTGGCACGATGGGCGGGTTGAGTCGGTTTGATGGTCGCGCTTGGCGAAATTTCACGGTAGCCGATGGACTGATGGATAACGCCATTTTGGCGCTGCTCGAAGATGTCCGTGGGCAGCTCTGGATCGGGACACGAGCTGGCATCAGCCTCTTTGACGGGACACGCTTCATCAAAGACCCGACGCGCGGCCCTCATGGACGAATCGTCTCTCTTGTTCAGGATCACGCCGGCACGCTGTGGTGTTCTGTTCAGCCGGACGGCCTCTTCAAACGAGTGGGCGAGCGATTTGAGCCGGTCATCGTAGAAGGTCAAACGTTTTCCAACGGGCGGCTGCTAGTTGATCGTCGTGGCGTGGTCTGGGCCTCCGGCGATAATGGATTGTCTCGATGGGATGGCCAACGCTGGAAGACCTTCACCACCAAAGATGGATTAGCCGACAATCAACCCTATTTCCTATGCGAGGATCATCAGGGACGCATCTGGTTCGGTTATCACTCTTCGCGCGGTTTGTCGAGCTTCGACGGTGTTCGCTTCACACACTACACGAGCGCTCAGGGATTAACCAATGATGCTGTCTATTCATTGGGAGTAGACCAGCAGGGGCAGTTATGGATTGGGACAGCCCGCGGTGTGGATCGGTTTGATGGTCAGACGTTCACCAACTACGGGACGGAGGAAGGCTACGCCGATCATGAATCGAACGCCGGCGGTTTTTGGGCCGACAAAGATGGGACGCTCTGGTTTGGAACCGTTGGAGGCCTCAGTCACTATAACCCGCGCTTTGACCTGACCAGAGGCGATCCGCCGCCGGTCAAACTGACGCATCTGCAACTGGGTCAAATGCGGCTTTCACCTGGCGCATCGGCGACAGTGGGCTATGAACAAAACGATCTGCTTGCCCGCGTGGCAGCATTTTCATTCGTGAATGAGAAGCGGCTGAGCTTTGAGTACCGACTACATGGATTCCGGGAAAGCTGGTCGCCATTGGAAGGACACGAAATTCGCATTACGAACTTGCCATCTGGCCAGTATACGCTGGAAGTTCGCGCGCGCAAGTATCAAGGCCCCTGGTCAGAAGCAGTCCGAGCTGGTTTTACCATCCGAGCGCCGTTTTGGCAGACGTGGTGGTTTTGGCTGCTGGCCATGGCCGTGCTCGCTATCGGCCTGTATAGCGGTTACAAGATTCAGACAGCCCGTGTTCGGCAGCGAGCCGATGAACTGGAACGGAAAGTCATCGAGCGAACCAGCGAGCTGACCCAGAAGACTGAAGAGTTGGAATCGTTCATTTACACCGTCTCACATGATCTGAAAGCGCCGGTCATCTCGCTGCAAGGACTGGCCAGCTTGCTCCAGATGGAACTGGGAGACGAGCTGAACCAAAATGCCGCTCTTTATCTGGAGCGCATCCAGGCCAACACCGTCCACATGCAACGGCTCATCGCCGAGCTGTTGGACCTCTCGCGTGTCGGGCGGCTCCGCGAACCCAAGCAGGTTGTCAAGATGACCGAGGTCGTGCGCGAGGCGATCGCTGAACTGCAAGGTCAGATTGAGATGAAGCAGGCTACGATTACCGTGGCCGACGACTTGCCCGCGGTGATGGGTGAGCGCGCCCGGCTGCACCAAGTCTGGATGAACTTAATTACCAATGCCCTGCACTACAGCCACCCGGAGCGAGCGCCCTTGATTGAAATCGGCGCGCGCGATGGAACAACTGATGGTCTCTGGCGCTATTTCATACGCGATAACGGCATCGGCATTGCTCCAGAGCATCGAGAGAAAATCTTTGACATCTTTTATCGTGTGCAAGGCAAGTATGATGGCAGCGAGAGCACTGGTGTGGGACTGGCCATCGTCAAACGCATCATTCAATCGCATGGCGGGACGGTGTGGGTCGAATCGAAAGGAGAGGGTCAGGGAAGCACATTTTGGTTTACCTTGCCAAAGGAGATGAAACACGATGAGTAACATAAAACCGACGACAATCTTATTGGTTGAGGACAACCCCGATCACGTGCTGATTATTCAGCGTGGATTGAAGGCCAATAGCATTGTCAATGAAGTGAAACTGGCTGAGGATGGGCAGGAGGCGCTGGATTACCTCTACCGTCAAGGCAAGTATGCCGATCCGCAGACGGCCCCGCGTCCGGGCCTCATCCTGCTCGACATCAAGCTGCCCAAGGTGGATGGCATTGAAGTCTTGCGCCGAATCAAACAAGACCAAAACCTGAAGACCATCCCGGTGATCATGCTGACCAGCTCAGAGCAAGAAGTGGACATCGTCAAAAGCTACCTGAACGGAGCAAATTCCTATATCACCAAGCCCATCCAGTTTGCTGAGTTCATCGAAAAAGTCCAGAAGCTGGAACTCTACTGGGTCCTGGTCAACAAACTGCCGCCGGAGTCCAGCTTTGCTGCGCCGCAGGAGGTCGTATAAGCTTGAAAGATTGGCGACATCAGAGTTCGGAGTTGGAATCGCCCTCCCTGAGGGATGAGTCAGGGTATCGCATCCTGCTGATCGAAGACCATCCTGACCACCAACTGCTGGAGCAGCGCGCCTTGCAAGGGCTGGGAGCAGGCACGCAGGTTGTTGTCGTGACTACCGCCGTTGAAGGATTGGCCGCGCTTCAGCAGCACGAGTTTGATCTTGTCGTCGCTGACTACCAAATGCCCGGCATGAGTGGGCTGGAATTCTTGCGCCGGCTCAACGAACAACAGATCGCTGTGCCCGTCATCATCGTAACGGGGTTGGGCAACGAGCGTGTGGCCGTCCAAGCCCTCAAGCAAGGCGCTTATGATTACGTCATCAAAGAAACCGGCTACTTGGCGTTGCTCCCATCAGTGGCCGAGCGAGCGATCACGGCCACCCGCACCAAGCGCCAATTGGAAGAGGCCCGCCGCCTGTTGGCTGAATCAGAAGAATGCTACCGAACGGTCACGGAAACGGCGACTGACACCATCATGATGATTGACGAAGAGAGCCGGATCACGTTTGTCAATCGCGCGGCCGAAAAGACCTTCGGTTACACACAGGCTGAGATGCTTGGTCAACCGCTCAGCTTGCTGATACCTGCGTATCAGCGTCTCGTTGATCAGGCTGATGGCAAGCTGCGGCCGGACGCGACCGACTCCGCTGTTGGACAGCAAACCGTCGAGCTAATCGGATTGCACAAGAGCGGCCAACACATCCCGCTGGAAATCTCTTTCGGTCACCTCACCAAGCAAGGCAAGCCGATCGTCACAGCCATTATCCGCGACATCACCGAGCGCAAGCGAGCCGAAGCAGAGCGCCAGGTCATCTTCGAGATCATCGAAGGCGTGGCAACGACAGCGAATCTAGATGAGCTGCTGCGCCTGATTCATCAATCACTCAAAAAGCTGATCTATGCGGAGAATTGCTTTGTGGCGCTCTATGATCGGCAGACCGAGATGTTCACCTTCCCCTTCTTCGTGGACAAGTATGATACGGTGCCGTCTCCGCAGAAGGTGGGCCGAAGCTGCACCGCTTACGTGTTTCGCACGGGTCGCCCGCTGCTGTTGACCGAAGAGTCTTTTCGCCAACTGGTAGAGCAAGGCGAAGTCGAACTCGTGGGGACCTCCTCACCGATTTGGCTCGGCGTGCCGCTGAAGACGCCGACGGAGACCATCGGCGTGCTCGTGGTTCAGCATTACGAAGACGAACATGCCTATACCGAGCGTGATTTGCAGTTACTCTGGTCTGTTGGCGGCCAAATTGCTCTGGCCATTGAGCGCAAACGGGCAGAAGATGCTTTGCGCCAGGGCGCCATGCGGCTGGAGACGCTGGTCGGCTCCATTGATGAGATCGTCATGGAGTTCGATCAAGAAGGTCGGTATCTGAACATCTGGACTACTAACGACCAGCTTCTGGTGCGACCGAAGGAAGAACTATTGGGACGCTACTCCAGCGAAGTGCTTGGTGAGGAATTTGTCCGCCCGTTCCTGGAAATTTACCGGCGCGTGCTCCTAACGGGTCACGCCGAAAGTGTGGAGTATCCCCTGGAAGTCATGGGAGGGAAACGCTGGTTCCTGGCTCGCATCAGTCCGATTCCTTCGGCTGATGGCTCCTACAAGACAGTGTGTGTGTTAGCCCGCGACATCACCGAGCGCAAGCAGATGGAGCAAGCGTTGGAGCAGCGCAACCAGCAACTGAACATCCTCTATGAGCAAGCGCGGCGCGAAGCCCAGCACAGCGCCTCGCTTGTGGAGGTCACCAGCGCCATCAACTCGACGATGCAGATTGATGAGCTGCTCGATCTGATCGTGGAGAAAGTGCTGGTACTGACCAACTCCAAACAAGGCAGCCTCTTTCTTCTGAACGAGAGCGGAGAATTAACGCCCTGCGCGCCGCGCCGGCTGGTGGAGGAACAGGCGCGCGGACTGCGTTTCAAAGTCGGCGAAGGGATTGTCGGCTGGGTGGCGCAAACCGGCCAGGGCGTGCTCCTGAATGATGTGCGGCGCCATCCGAAGTTCAAATTGACAGCCCCTTTCTGGCCGCTTTACTCCATGATTGCTGTTCCGCTGTTGATCCAAGAGAGTGTTGCCGGGGTTTTATGCATTGACCGTTTGGAAGGGGAAGAATCATTCACTCAGGATGAATTTCGGATTGTCCAGGACTTTGCCAAGCAAGCGGGACTGGCACTAGCTAAGGCGCGCCTGTTCGAGGCGCTGCGCCGGTCGCAGCAACAGTATCAAACCCTGGTGGAAGCCAGTAGCGACATCATATTCTCGCTCGACCTGGACGGACGTATCACCTACATCAACCCGGCCATTCAACACACCGGCGGCTATGCGCCTGAAGAAGTCATTGGGAAACCCTTTTTGGATTTCATCCATCCTGACGATCGAGCCACTGTCACACAACTGTTTGCCCAGCGGCTTCAGGGAGACATCCAGATGGCTGAGTTTCGCGCCATAGCCAAAAATGGTGAGGTGCGTCTCCTGCAAAGCTCAGGCCGGGCCTTAATCGAAGGCAGCCGAATCGTCAGTCTCACCGGCGTCATACGGGACGTGACCGAACAAAAGCAGGCAGAAGAAGAGAACCGCCGGCTCCAACAACAACTGCTTCACGCTCAGAAAATGGAATCAATCGGCACACTAGCCGGAGGCATTGCTCACGACTTCAACAATCTTTTGCAGGGCATTCTGGGTTACACATCACTCGTGCTGCAACAGGTGGAGCCAGGATCAGAGTCCCATCGCTATTTGCGAACGATCCTTGATTCGGCGGAGCGAGCCGCCAATCTAACCAGGCAGATGTTGACATTCAGTCGTCGTCGAGAGCCGAAGATCGAACCCATCGCCATCAATCGGCTCGTAGAAGAAAGCATCTGGATGCTACGACACATGATTCCCACCACGATTGACATTCAAACTCGACTGGCGCCAGACTTGTGGACGGTGGAAGCTGACGCGACTCAGATTCAACAGGTCCTGATGAATCTCTGTGTCAATGCACGCGACGCGATGCCCGGCGGCGGCATCCTGCGACTGGAAACAGCCAATCACGTCATTTCGCAGCCGCAGAGCCAATATCAAGGGAGCATAACTCCAGGACGCTATGTGCTCATTACCGTCTCCGATACCGGCATCGGCATGACGCCTGAGGTGCGTGAGCGCATCTTCGAGCCGTTCTTCACCACCAAAGGCGTGGGCGAAGGCACTGGCCTGGGATTGGCGGTCGTCTACGGCATCGTCTGCAGCCACAACGGGTGGATCAACGTGCAGAGCCAACCAGGACATGGGGCTGTTTTCCAAATCTATTTGCCAGCTAGCGAAAAAGAGGTCGTCAGCCAGCAATCTGTGACTGAGAGCATTACCACAGGTCAGGGAACGATTTTGGTAGTGGATGACGAACCTGTTGTCTTAAAGTTGGCCTGCGATATCTTAACCCATTATGGCTACAACACGCTGACGGCAAACGACGGAGAAGAAGCGATTCGTGTATTCGAAGAACGGATGGCAGAGATTGACCTCGTGTTGGTGGACCTGACCATGCCCAAACTCAACGGATTAGAGTGCGCCCGACGATTGCGAGCGCTCAATCCGACAATTCCGGTCATTGCCTCCAGCGGTTACAGTGCTCATACAGCAGCGAAATTGAACGGCGAAGTGAATGCCTTTGTGCCCAAGCCCTACTATCCGAAAGACCTTGCCGCGACCGTCAGCGCGATTCTGCGCAATAACACATAGGACTGTTTCGAAAAATAGCCCACGAAACACCCCAACGACGCTAAAGAATTTCTTTCTCGTCCTTCGTAGCGTGCTGTTGCCCATGAGCGATTGCCAAACAAACGAACCTTGGACCATCACGACGCGGGAAAAACAAACGAGCCTCGGACTGTCACGGCACATCCGCCAGTTGATGAAACGAGGACAGACTCAGTCCATGAAAAATAAATGAGCTTTGGACTCTCATCACACAGGTCACCCGGCTCATAAATCGTCATGCTCACAGAACAAAGAGCGCGACATGTGTAGACGCCCGTTGCTTTGCGCTCTATAATGCTCGATGGGCTTGGAGTGAGTCGGGCGGTCGCTGGCGCACACGTGCGTCAGAGGAAAGTCCGAACACCACAGGGCAGCGAGCTGGGTAACGCCCAGGCAAGTCGAATCGTTTGATTCGGCTTGACGACAAGTGCAACAGAGAACAGACCAGCTCATTCTCCAGCTCGTGCTGAGAGAATGAGTGATGGGTGAAACGGTGGGGTAAGAGCCCACCAGCGAGCGTGGTGACACGCTCGGCTAGGCAAACTCCTCGCGGTGCAAGACCAAATAGGGAGGCGGTACGAGGACGGCCCGTCCCAGTTCGCCACGCGCTGGTGGCATCACCAATGCGCTGGCGACCCAGTCTCCGGGTAGGTTGCTTGAGCCATTGAGTAATCAATGGCCTAGATGAATGACCGCCATTCGCTCCACGAGCGAAGACAGAATTCGGCTTATAGACTCGCTCCGGGCCCGCGCGCTTGTGGCCGTTAGCCTACTGGCTGTAAAACCGCACAGAACCTCACTCGCGCCAGCCACAAGCCCATCTCTGAACCACTGCTGCCATGAAGGCAGTCCACCAGCATCAGGGTTCTACTTGCGGTGGTGGAGTTCGCTCTAAAACTGCACAGAACCTCGCTCGCGCCAGGCACAAGCCCATCTGGCAACCACTGCCATGAAGGCAGTGAAGACAGTCTACAAGCATTGGGATCGTACTTGCGTTGGCGGAGTTCAAGGGATCAGTGGTGAGCCGTCTTGTTGTGAGGATCACAACTTGCTGACGTTCTCAGCTTGCGGCCCCTTTGGACCTTCAATCAGGTCGAATTCGACCAGTTGCCCCTCCTTCAGTGACTTGTATCCATCTTCGTGAATGGCGGAGTAATGCACGAAGACATCCTGGGACCCTCCGTTCGGCTCGATGAAGCCGTACCCTTTGTTATTATTGAACCACTTCACCCGGCCTTGAATTCTGGTCGGCATACTGCGTAACCTCCTGATAAAACTCAAACCCCAGCGGCGCAACAGCCGCCGGTGTCATCCGACGTCCACCGCTGTAGCCAGGATGGACATCGAAAGGCTAATGGGTATGTTCGGATTTTGTGTCAATAGGACTCGACCCGAAATGATACCCCCTTAGACGATGTCAGCATCGCGCTTTGCATCGTTCTTGTTTTTTGATACAACAAACTTCTTTGTTGAACACTACCAACACCACAGTTTTGCGAATTATTGTTTGGACGCACCGCATACTATAGCAAGTTCCAAGTGAAGTCAAGAAAAAATTATTGTTGCCTGGCGCGTTTCCAATCGCTCAGTCGCCATGCTCGTGTTCATTGGATTTTGCCAGCCCACAACAATCCGATTAACACGCCACCCAACACAAGGCGATACCAGATGAAAAGATAAGTCGTATGCGTCCGCAGGTAGCGCATGAGGAACGCAATGGCTGCATAACCGCTGAGCAGCGAGGTCACCGACGCGACCAACAAGCTCACGCCAAATTGAGGATGATTGATCAACTCATGACGAACTTCATAGAGTTGGTATAGCCCGCTGCTGACCAATGCCGGGATACTCAACAAGAACGAGAGTCGAGCGGCGACATCGCGGCGCAAGCCGAGAAAGAGGCCTGCGGTAATCGTCGTGCCGGAGCGCGACGAGCCGGGAATCAACGCCAGCGCCTGCGCCACGCCCATGACGATTGCATCCACCCAGGTGACATCTGACTCGGTGCGGTGACGTGTGGCGACGCGCTCAGCCCAGTACAAGATGACGGCCAGCCCGACTAAGGCAGCGGTAATGATCCAGAGCGAGCGCGCCTGCGACTCGATGAACTCTTCAAAGACCAGCCCACATACGACGATGGGGATCGTCCCAATCAAGCCATACCAGGCCAGACGAGAATCAACCGTCGCAAATGGCTCTCTGTCGCGGATGCCGCGCAGCGCGGCCATTGTGATGTTGACGACATCGCGCCAGAAATACCACAGCACAGCCACTAAGGTCCCCAGTTGAATGATGGCTGAGGCCGCAGCCCCTGGATCGTTCCACTGATTTCGTTCATCCACCAGCTTCAGTAACGCCGGCACGATGCGTAAGTGCGCCGTGCTGCTAATGGGAAGGAATTCCGTGAGGCCCTGAATGACTCCGAGCACAACCGCTTCGAGTAATGACATGATTCGTAACGAGCGTTCAGCGTTTCACACGCCGCGTTCAGCGCTGCGTTGCCTCCTGGTTCATGATAGCTCTCCGTTCATTGATGCTGACGCACTCATTGCCTGCCCCACGAGCCACGCGACCACACAAGCCGATGGTTAGTCGGTGACCGCTAAATTTCAATGATCACAGGAATAATGAGCGGATAGCGCGCGGTCTGTTTCGTGATGAATCGTTTCAGCGCAATGCGAATCTTCTCTTTCATCACAGCCCAATCGGTGCTTTCATCGCGTGAAGATTCCTCGACTGTGTTGATGACGACCTGACGGGCTTGTTCCAACAAATCCGTGCCATCGCCAGCGCCGATAAAGCCGCGCGTGATGATCTGCGGGACATCCTCCAAGTGACCGGTCACCTCGTTGATCATCACAATCGCCAGGACGAAACCATCTTCGGCCAGATGGCGCCGGTCGCGGATGATCAAATCTTCGACCTCTTCATAGCCCGCTTCATCAATCAACGTTCGTCCGACAAAGACGCGCTCCTGACTCAGTCGGGCGCGCTGCTCATCCACCTCGATGACCTGACCGTTTTCCGCGACGATGATGCGATCAGGATCGAATCCCAATGAGACAGCAAACTCCTTGTGCCGGCACAACCGGCGATAGTCTCCGTGAATCGGGACGAGATAACGAGGCCGCGTCGCTTGCAGAAACAGCCGCAGGTCTTCTTGACACGGATGCCCAGAGACGTGCACACCGCAGACCGTCTCATCAATGACGCGGCCACCACGCCGATAGATATGATCGGCCAGCCGTGAAACCGCTTTCTCATTGCCTGGTATAATGCGAGCTGACAAGACGACGGTGTCGCCCGGTTCAATACGAATTTGCTTGTACGATTCCGTCGCCATACGGGCTAACGCGGCCATTGGCTCGCCTTGACAGCCGGTCACCAGCAGCACAACTTTGTCGCGTGGGAATTCCTTGACGGCATGCAACGGGATCATCAGGTTGGGCGGCACATCCAGATAGCGTTCGGCCATCGCCGAGTCAATCACCCGTTGCATGGTGCGCCCGGCCACAGCGACTTTGCAACCGTAGTCGTAGGCTAAATCCAACACGATCTGGATGCGATGGATTGAGGAGGCGAAGCAGGTGACAATGATGCGGCCTGGCGCTGTCTCAAAAATTTCCTCAAACGCCGGAATCACAGCTTTCTCCGATGGCGTGCGACCAGGTCGCTCAACATTGGTGGAATCAACCAAGGCCAACAAGACACCACGATCGCCGATCTGCCGTAAACGTTCGATGTCCATCGGAAGACCGATGACCGGCGTCTCGTCAATCTTAAAGTCGGTCGCATGAACCAGCGTGCCGATGGGCGTGTCAATCACCACAGCCAGTGAGTCAATTGTGCTGTGTGTCGAGCGCA
Source organism: Blastocatellia bacterium (assembly GCA_025054955.1). Lineage (NCBI taxonomy): Bacteria > Pseudomonadati > Acidobacteriota > Blastocatellia > Blastocatellia bacterium. The sequence continues at coordinate 17,004 of JANWZE010000128.1, forward strand.
CGAACTCCACCTCAAACGGGGCGATGCGCACGCGCTCACCCGGCTCAATCGGATGCAACCGGGCGCGGGCCAGCAATCCATGCTCGGCCAACTTGGGCTCGACCATCGCTACGGTGAATCGGGCGCCATAAACGGGCACATTGACCAGGCGCAGCAAATACGGCAATGCACCCACATGATCTTCATGAGCATGGGTGAGCACAACGGCCTTCAATTGATCGGCGTGCTCTTGAATAAACGTGAGATCAGGAATGACGACGTCCACGCCCGGCAAGCTTTCATCAGGGAACATCATGCCGATGTCCGTCAAGATCATTTGCTCGCCGTACCGCCACGCCATGCAGTTCATGCCAAACTCACCGAGTCCACCCAGTGGTATGAGTTCCAATTTGTTCGCGTTCACAACGACCTCTGATTCAATGATGGTGTGCGCATGAGGAGCGATAAATCAAAAAACTGCTTGGCGGCTTGTTCTTTGCCTTTATCGCTCAGCATGCTCAGATAATGGCTAGGTCGAATTGCTCTTGGTGCATGAGCGGGTCCGTTTCAATGTTGACTCTGCCTTTGAGGTACGACTCGATCGCTTCGCGCACGCGACGATAGCGGTCATGTAGCGCCTGCGCCACGACCGGATGCACGCGCAAGACGACTTCCTGCCCCTTTTGGACCTCATCACTGAGCCGGCGTGCTTCATCCAGTATCTCGTAGCAGACCGTCTGCGGCGACTTGACCATGCCGCTGCCATGACAATAGGTGCATGGCTCACACAGCGTGCGTTCCAGGCTCTGCTTGACCCGCTTGCGCGTAATCGCCACTAAGCCGAAGTCATTAAACGAAAGAACCTTGGCCGGCGCGCGGTCACGGCGTAACTCTTCTTCCAATACTTGCATGACTTTCTGGCGATTCTTGCGCTCCTCCATATCAATGAAGTCCAGCACGATGATGCCACCTAGATCGCGCAGCCGAATTTGTCGGGCAATTTCTCTGGCCGCTTCCATATTGGTTCGCGTAATCGTATCCTCGAACCGATTTGTTTTGCCGACGAACTTGCCCGTATTGACATCAATCGCAACCAGCGCTTCCGTCTGATTGATCACAATGTAGCCGCCAGATTTGAGCCACACGCGCGGGCGAATGCTTTTTTCGATCTCCGATTGAACGCCGTAGTGTTCAAAGATCGGTGTTGAGCGCGTGTAGAGCTTGACGCGGCTCACCAACTCAGGCAGGAAGTGATCAACAAAGCTGAGAATCTGAGCATAGTCCTGTTCATTATCAACGCGAATGGCGGTGAAATCGTCCGACAGTCGGTCGCGCAAGATACGTTGCACCAAATCCACTTCACGATACAGCAGCGCGGGCGCTTTGACTTTTTCGCTTCGCTGGCGGATGTCTGTCCAGACGCGCACCAGGTACTTCATGTCTTCCTGCAACTGTTCTTCTTCACAGCCTTCCGCTGCCGTGCGCACGATAAAGCCGCCAGTGGCCTTCAATTTGGCACGTATCTTCGCGGCCAGTTTGCGCAGTCGCCCGCGCTCGACGTAGGAAGGAATCCGACGCGAGACGCCGATGTGTTCCGTTGTCGGCATGTAGACAACATAGCGTCCGGGGATCGCAATGTGTGAGGTGACGCGCGCGCCCTTGGCGCCGATCGGTTCCTTGGCCACCTGCACCAGAATATCCTGCCCTTCGTGCAACAGTTCAGCAATGGTGGGCATTGATGTGCTGGACGAACTGGGCTCAGGCGCCTCTTTCGTCTCAACGGGTGATCGTGCACGGTCCAGCGTGCGACGACGTCTCACTTTGCGATGGGCGGCAAATTCGGCGCGCGGCTTGCGGTAGCGAACGGCTGCTTTGCCATCCTCCAGCACCGGCTCCGGCGCGTCTGGGGCGCGTTCGGCGTCATCTGCGGCCTGCTGGCCACGCTCGGTTGAGTCATCTGGCTCATCAACCACGACAGCATGTGACATGGGCGATACGTTCGTTTCAGGAGCTCTAGCTGAGGATTGATCCTCGGCAACTGACGCCATGGGCGCAGCAGGGGCAGCCTCGGCGACCTCGGACCACGATGTGGCCTCCGGCGCACCCAACGGTGTCGGCGCTGCTTCGGCCTCTGGCACATCGGAACGGATGAGCGCCGAGTCATCAGCAGATGGCGGTTCGGGTTCATCCACCACGCGCTCCAACGATTCATCAGTAGACCATTGCGCCCAGAGCGAGCCAACACGCACGTCCGACAAGGAAGGCTCACTGGGCGCTTCGGTCGCCGTCGGCGCTTCGGTCGCCGTCGGCGCTTCAGTCGGCACCGCCTCTTCACCGAGGATGTCACTCATTTCCTCTTGATGAACAGCTTCGATCAATTTTTCTTCGATGATCGCTGACTTCAAATCAACTTCTGATGCAAGGATTTCTTCGTCGCCGTCTTCAGCCGAGAGCGTTGGTTCGGGCAGATCATCAACAAGGCTCTCAATCAACTCGGCCACGCGATCATCGAAGCCGCGGCCCGATGCCAAGGCGACATCGGTCTGGCCTGATGGTTGCTTGGATTCTGTTTCTGCGATGGCCTGGAGAATTCCTTCAACCTCTTCATCGCTGATCTTCTCTAATTCTTCACTCTCGGCCAACGCGCTCTTGGCGGCGGGAGCCGGCTGCTTGACCTCGCGTGGGGGTGTTTCTTCAAATTCGATCTCTTCCCCTTCAAACACATCGGCCACGTACAAAAAGGCGTCGCGTTCCAGGCCAATGGCCACAAAGGCCGACTGCATGCCGGGCAACACCTTCGTCACACGCCCTTTGTAGATATTGCCGACCATGCCTTCGCTTTCTTCATCAACGCGTTCGACATAGTATTCAGTCAGCACACCATCATCAAGGATGGCAATCTTTCGTTCAAACCCATTGGAACTGATAATCATCTCTTTCGCCATGCTCGTTTTCTCCTCTGCTGGTGCGTGATCAACCGGGTAGGAATTTGCTTTGGCGTGCTGTGTCTCACACGCCGCGGATGCTCGCGTCCTGGAGAAACGTCTGCGCGCCGGCTGGCGACCGCCACCAGTAAACTGGCGCATCACACAGCTCGGCTTGGGTCATCCTGTGATCCTCAGTCGTTCTGTAATCAGTTCTGCTTCAGACTGAACGACGAGGATGGCGCGTTGTCTTCGGCAACCTCAGGATGCAGCTCGTTCAATCATCTCGATAAGGACTTACCCATCCGTTCTACATCGCTTGACCACTCACCAGCGACTAATTGACATGCCGATGAAACCGCACGTTCGCCACCAGTCCTAACGCCAAGAACGTGGCAATCATGGATGAGCCGCCATAACTCAGCAGCGGCAGCGGAATTCCCATGATCGGCAATAGCCCGACCACCATGCCCAAATTGATCACGGCATGAAATCCCACTAAACAGGTCACACCCGTCACGATCATCATCCCTAACTGGTCAGGTGAACGCTCGGCATGGCTCAGCATACGCATGAGCATCAATAAATAGACTCCTAACATGCACAACATACCGACAAAGCCGGTCTCTTCCGCCACCACGGCGGCGATGAAGTCCGTATGCGGATAAGGCAGGAACTTCAACCGGCTTTGCGTGCCGCGCATAATCCCTTTGCCCAGGATGCCCCCTGAGCCAACAGCAATGTTCGACTGCATGGTATGGTAGCCATAGCTGCGCGGGTCTGCCTTGTCTGGATGCAAGACGACATCAATCCGCTGCAACTGATACGGCTTGAGAAAATGGCTACGAAAATGCCAGCCAACACCGATGACTATTGCCATCAATACGATCGCCGCCACGATCCACCGCGGCCGAACACCGCCAACAAGAATCATCCCTGCTAAGACAGGGAAAAAGGTCAGGGCCGTGCCCTGATCCGGTTGTAACATAATCAAGAACACAGGTAACAATCCAATGCCAATGACAAATGCCAACTCCCGCAAGGACAAGTATTGTTCTTTGTCCTTCTTCTTCTTCCTCTGCTCGCGCACCTTGGCGATGAATCCACCCACCGCCAGAATGGTCGCCAGCTTGGCCAATTCCGACGGCTGAAAATTGAAGAATCCAAAACGGAACCACGCCCGCGCGCCATTGACCTCCACTCCTACAAATAACACCAAGATGAGTAAAGCAATGGCCATTCCATAGATACTCCATGCCCGCGCCACAATGCGCCGATAATCCAAGAACGTGACGGCAAAGAAACCTACCAGACCGAGACTGACCCAGATGGTCTGCCGATACCAATAGCCTTCTTCCGGCTGCGCACTGTGAATCTCCACAATGCCGAAGCCGGCCAGCGCCAAGGCCATCAATAGCAGCCACCAATCAAAATCTGTCAACAACTTTGATCTGATTCGTCCCATCTGTCTCCCTGTCTATGCAACTTACCTCTGCCCCCTGCGCGCTTGTTGAGTCACCGTCCGTGGACGATGCTTGGTCGTCGCGCCTGATGAATTGTTATGCGTTGGCTTAGGGCTGGCAGCAGATGCGCTCGATGTTGAAGCCGACGCAGCAGCGACGTTGCTCTGCCTGCGGCCTGTGCTATATGCGCGATTACCGCTCGCCGCGCCAGCTTGCGATGGTTTGTTGACGCTGCTGGACGAACCTCTGCCAGCGGATGCAGCAGTTGCCGGAACCAGCGGCGGCTTGACAGCGCGAGCAGGAGCAGCAGTGGCGGCGGCCGGCGATGCAGAGGGTGTCGTGGGCCTGGCTGCGTTGGCCGGCACTGATGTCGTCACGCCCGAGCGGGCTGCCGAAGAAGATGTGTTTGCCTGGTCTCGTTGGGCGATCTGTGTCTGGCTCGGTGGCGCATGATGTTTCCTGTAGTAGGCTTCAAAAATGGCGCCCGCTACTGGCGCGCTGTGCGTCCCACCGAAGCCAATGTTTTCAATCAGCACCACAACGGCGATCTCTGGTTTGTCAAGCGGGGCAAACGCCGCGAACCAGGCATGATCCTTGAACTCGCCACGGGTTTTGTGCAGCGCCACCACCTGCGCCGTGCCCGTCTTACCACTCACATCGAAGCCTTTGACGGCGGCGCGCGTGCCTGTTCCACCCTCGTTCACCACAGCCCACAGTCCCTTGGCCACAAGCTCGTGCGTTTCCTTACTCATGCGAATCCTGAGCGGACGATCATCTTGATACGGCGTGCGCGGTCCTGGCGCGCCAACTTCCAACAGTAGATGCGGCGTGTGAAGCACACCACCCATCGCAATGCCGGCATAGGCGCGCAGCAATTGCAATGGTGTGATGGCGACAGCGCCTTGTCCAACAGAAGCGATGACCGTATCGTGATCGCGCCACTCGGGGTCTCTCGGATTGCGCCGCTTGACATGGCGTCCTGGAATGATGCCTTCACGCTCGCCAGGTAAGTCTATGCCGGTACGCTGCCCCAGTCCCATGCTCTTGACCCACTCATGCATGCGATCCACGCCGAGCTTCAAGCCGAGCCGGTAAAAGTATCCGTCACAGGAGACGCGCAACGCGTTATGCACATCAGGAGCGCCATGCGACCCCATGCAACGGGTAAAGCGATTGCCGATTTGAATGCCGCCGCCACACAAAATACGCGAATCCTGTCGGGTAATCACGCGCTCTTCCAACGCGGCCACAGCAATCAATGGCTTCCAGGTTGATCCGCTCGGATAAGTGCCTTGAATGGCGCGGTTGTACAACGGCAACTGGCGATCCCGGAGCAGCGCCTGATATTCCTCTTTACCGGCAGGCGTTTTGATGCGTTGGGAGAAGAGATTCGGATCAAATGACGGATGACTGACCATCGCCAGAATTTCACCATTGCGTGGGTCCATCGCAATGACCACGCCACGGCGGTCTGCTAACTGTTCTTCCGCCACGCGCTGCAAATCCAGATCAATAGTCAGGCGCAGGTCGCGCCCTGGCACGGGGTCAACTCGGTCCAGTTCCTCAATCTCTCGGCCTGTGCTATCCACCACCACGCGACGCATGCCATCTTTGCCGCGCAACAAGCTGTCATAGTATTTCTCGATGCCGGCTTTTCCGATAATATCGCCTGGACGGTAATCCTTGAATTCGGGCTGCTCCAATTCTTGCGGAGAAATTTCGCTGACGTAACCAAGTACATGGGCCAGCAATGGCCCGTCAGGATAGCGCCGGATCGGTTGCTCGACAATGTCCAGCTCAGGATACTCCAGTTGATGCGCTCGAACCCAGGCCACATCAGCCGTGGTTGCATTCTCCTTAATCACGATCGGATACCACGAGGGCCGCCGCTTGACCGCGTTCATATAGCCACTAATCAGATCGGTATCCAACGCCAATCCACGAATCTTCAGTTCATTGACCACCTCCATCACCGTGCGACCGCGAGCTTGCACTTCTTCGCGGTTCATGATGATGGTCAGACTCGGATTGTTCTCGATCAGGACGCGACCTTCGCGGTCAAATACAAACCCGCGTGGCGCCAGGATAGGCAGTGTCTTGAGCCGATTGTTCTCGGCTCGCTTCAGGTACTCCTCATGGTGGATCACCTGCAACGACCACAGGCGCAAAATAATGGCAACGAATGACAGCACTAACCCATATTGAATGATGGCCAGACGATGGCCCTCGTTCACTTTCCGAGCCTTTTCCGCCAATTCATTCAATTTGAGGTCCATACTGCACTACCTCATCTGCCCTAATCGAACCGTTCGACGTTCGCGTCGCCCTGCCCGCCCTGTCATGTACCGGTCTAGCAGGGGAAAGATAATGATGGCACCAATAAAATTAGCCAGCAATGGCCAAGCCAACCGGCGCAGTAAATTTTCTTGGACAGGCGGCTCGATTAACGACACACCGAACAACGAGTGAAGACCGACGAAAATCAGTCCATGAAGGATAGAAGCGCCAGCCATCACAAACAGCCGGAGCAACGGGCTATCCAGCGCAAAGCGAACACTGAGCGATCCGGTCAAGAACGCGATCACCGTCTTGCAAAAGCTTTGTGTTCCAAGAATCCCGCCGGAGAAGCTGTCTTGTACCAGCCCAGCCCCAGCCCCCAGTAACATGGAGCGCAGCGGGTCCCGTCCGAAACAACTATAGACAACCACAATCAAGACCAGGTCCAGATGGCTCAAATTGAACGATGGAAAACGCAGATAACTCGACACGAGTAATTGGATGAGTAATGCCGCGATCGTTGATAGAATGATCTTCGTTACGCTCACTCCGCCCGCCAGCAGGCCCTCGACGCTTCAGTTGAAGCGAGCCAGGATGATACGTGCCGCCACATCCCGCGCCAACTTACCGGCTGGCATCGCAGCCCGTGGCGCGCCCTAGATGCAGCCCCGTCCCTCGCCTCATGCCTCATTCCATTCAGTTGTCCGCCGCCACCGAACTATCTAACTCAATTTTGCTCGGACGACTCAACAACACAATGACTTCTTCCAATTTTGCCAATGGCGCCAACGGCTCGATGGTGATGTCATGCGACACCATGACCGATCCCTTTTGCACTGCGATGATGCGTCCAATAGGAATGCCCGGCGGATAGATGCCATCCTGCCCGGATGTATACACGATCTCTCCCAATGGGACGATCTCCCGACCGGGCACATAGCGCATCTTGCATAGAGCTTCATTCCTGCCTTCGACAACACCGAGCGCGCGCGATTGGCCAATCACCCCGATCACAGCGCCCGCTCCACTGCGCTCATCGGTAATCAATTGCACCTGTGCGACCGACGGCCCTAAGGCAATCACACGACCGACCAAGCCTTCAGGCGTCATCACCACACTGTTATGAGCGACTCCGTCGCGTCGCCCGCGATCAATCAAAATCGTTCCAAACCAACCCGACACGTCCCGTTGAATCACCCGAGCTATTACACTGCTGCCCATCTGCGTTTGTTGATAGCGAGCCAGCGTGTCCAGTCGCGTGGCAGCGCGTGTCGCCTCTTTCAGTTGGTGCAATTCCAACTGTGTTTGTGCCAGTTGTCGGCGTAACTGCTCAACCTCCTGCTTGGAGCGGCGCAAATCAGCATAGTTTTGCCAGACATGAACGGCATCGCCAAAGGCGGCTCCAACGGTCTTCAAATACGGAGCGACGACGGTCATCATCCACACACGAAAGAAGGATTGCCCCGTCTCAGGCTGCCGTGCATAAAACGACATCAGCAGCATTTGGCCGCTCAGTAAGCCAATCAACGCTAGCACGACGTGGTGACCCGGTCGTTTGCCGGTGGTCATGACAACGACTTAGTATTCAAGCCGTTCGAGGTTAGTGCACACACGTTTGAGCAGATCAATATCGTCTAACATTTTCCCGGCCCCCAACACAACCGATGAGAGCGGGTCTTCGGCCATGATGACCGGCACACTGGTCTCCAACCTCAAACGCTTATCCAAATTCTTCAACAATGCGCCCCCGCCGGTGAGCACAATTCCGTGATCCACAATATCGGCGGCCAGTTCCGGCGGTGTCCGCTCCAACGCCACCCGAACGGCATTGACAATCGTGGTGACGGTCTCAGCCAACGCCTCGCGGACTTCTTCGTCGTTAATGACGATCGTCTTGGGCACACCTTCAATCAAGCTACGGCCCCGCACTTCCATCGAGAGGGGTTCGTCTAAGGGATATGCCGAACCGAGCTCGATCTTGATCTGCTCGGCTGTACGCTCGCCAATCAGCAAGTTGTATTTCCGTTTAATGTACTGGATGATCGCCTCATCCATTTCATTGCTGGCCACGCGCACCGAGCGGGAATAGACAATACCCGATAGCGAGATGACAGCAATATCGGTTGTCCCTCCGCCAATATCCACAATCATGTTGCCCGACGGTTCGGTAATCGGCAGGCCGGCGCCGACGGCAGCCGCGATACATTCTTCGACCAAGTACACATCGCTGGCCTTAGCCCGATAGGCCGCATCAATGACGGCGCGGCGCTCCACTTGTGTGATCTCTCCCGGCACGCCAATGACCACCCGCGGATTGACCCACGAGCGCCCATTGTGGGCCTTGCGAATAAAACTTTGCAACATGATCTCGGTCAACTCGAAATTGGCGATGACCCCATCACGCATCGGACGGATGGCCACAATGTTCGAGTGCGTACGTCCAAGCATCTCCTTGGCTTCTTTGCCCACCGCTTCGACCTTATGCGTCACTTTGTTGACCACTACGATTGAAGGCTCACTGACAACGATACCGCGTCCCTTGGCGTAAACGAGCGTGTTGGCCGTCCCTAAATCAATGGCTAAATCGTTGGAAAAAATACGAAAGATAGACGGCAAGGCACTTCTCCTTCCTCATAAGTGATGTCTGGGCAACGTCGCATTTCTCTCATAGCCCTACAGACGTGAACTGTATCATAAGGCCTGACTTGATTCAACTGCTTGCGCCGGTCATCAGAAGAAATAATCAAGAAATTTCACCGCGCAGCGCAGCTCACGATCTCGACACAGGCACAGACTCTCCTTGCCAACCCTTCACAGCCCGATTATAACTACGCTCCTCTGTGGAGCATTCATCAACAGGAGTACCATGACAGCACACATCCTGGATGGCACGGCCATCGCAACAACGATCAAAGCAGAAGTCGCGCAAGAAGTCGAGCAGTTAGCCACTCGTGGCCTGCAACCGGGCTTGGCAGCAGTGCTCACCGGTAACAATCCGGCTTCGCGCGTCTACGTCAACAGCAAGGTTAATACCTGTCAGCAACTGGGCATCTTTTCTGAGAAACATGAATTACCCGAACAAACGTCAACGGAGCAACTCTTGCAGTTGGTCACATCATTGAACCGTCGCGACGAGATTGATGGCATCCTGATTCAACTTCCGCTGCCGGCGCACATTGACGCCAACAAGATTCTTGAATCTGTTGATCCGGCCAAGGACGTGGACGGTTTCCACCCATACAATGTCGGCAAGCTGGTACAAAATCGCCCAACGTTGATTCCCTGCACGCCAGCCGGCATCATGGATATGCTCGATCGCTACCATATCCTTATCGAGGGCCGGCGCGCGGTCGTCATCGGACGAAGCGACATCGTAGGCAAGCCGATGGCGTTGTTGCTCATGCACCGCAACGCGACGGTCACCGTGTGCCATTCACGAACGCCCCATCTGCCGAGCGTCGCCCGCGAGGCTGACATTTTGGTGTGCGCCATTGGGCGCGCAGCCATGATTACGGCCGAGTATGTCAAGCCTGGCGCAGTCGTGATTGATGTCGGCATGAACCAGTTAACGGACCGCGCTCAAATCGAACGCATCTTCGGCCAGGATGAAAAACGCTTGGCTGAATTCGAGAAAAAAGGCTATACGCTTATCGGTGATGTTGACCCCCGTTCTGTTGCGCCGGTAGCCGGCTACTTGACGCCAGTGCCTGGCGGCGTAGGCCCGCTGACGATTGCGCGGCTGATGAAAAACACGGTGCAAGCAGCAAAACAACGACGTGGA
>JANWZE010000129.1 GCA_025054955.1 Blastocatellia bacterium
CCACTTGGCCCCTCGTACCCGCAGATCACATCCGGCACGCCATCTTCATCGAAATCGGCCGAGGCCAACGCCGTCGGGCGCGCCTGATGATGTCCCAGGATTTGTTGAAGCCCAGCCGCGCCCCCATACACGGTCGGCACAGCCAGGCTCCCCGTCAAATTGATATGCTCCGTTTTAATGGATCGTGTCGGTAGTGGGCTTTCGCTTCCCAAACTAGCGGATGCTGACTTGGGCATCCGGCTCGCCGTCAGAGAGAATGAAAAGCCGCCTGCTATCAACCAGCCGCTCAGGCTCACCAGCCAAACCAACGTCACAATATGTCGGTGACATTCCACTCGGTTCATATACTCTCCTTTGAGTGATATTTGGTTCAGGTTGCTATGGCGCATTTTGGTACTACTTTGCTGCGGGGTTAATCAAAACAAGCGTTCACAGACACAATACATTCGGCTTGATACTATATTCCACCACCAGACGTCGTTCAGTGTAGTTGATCCTGTTGCGGTTGACAAGGCGAGTGCACTGCCCTATAGCTGTGATCGGGTTGGCTTGTTATCATAGTGAAGTTGGATTACCGATGATCATTTCGGCAGCTTGCGTTCCGCAAGTTTTCGGCGCGCGCGTTATCGCAATGGAGTTGGACAAATCATGATCGAGTTGGTTGAAGACGATGCGCTCGTCTGGTTTGGTGTGGACGAATTGCTTCAACTGGCGCAATGCGACGATCTGCCGAGGCCGCTGCAGGAGAAACTCGACGCCATATTGACAACGCCCGTGATCAACAATCGAGCATATCGGCAGGGAAGCCGGCCGCACCGCCCACTTAGTGATCAGCTCGGCCCGCTGCTGCGCGTGGCGTTCTGGAACGTAGCCCGCGGAGAACGGCTTGATGACATGCTGCTGGCGCTCACCGATGCAGGCTCATTTTTGCAGCAAGTCCGACCTGATCGCCGGTCGCGTGTCGCTGCTGAGCTTGACTTGTTGCAAGCTGCGGATGTGCTGGCGCTGAACGAAGTAGATATTGGCCTGGAGCGCACAGGTTATCGTCACGTGGTTGGAGAGCTGGCCGTCGCGCTTGGGATGAATTACGCCTTTGGCGTGGAGTTCATCGAACTGGCGCCGCTGCTGCTGGGATCGCCTGATGCAGGCTATCGTGGATTGCATGGTAACGCAGTGCTCAGTCGGTACCCGATTCGTCGAGCCATCGTGCGACCATATCATCATCAAGGATTCGATTGGTACAGGCAGGAGAAGCAATTTTTCTGTGGACTCACCACAGGCGACTCGATGAGGTCGCCGAGTGCGCCTGTGGCGCGGGCTTTGTCGTTTTGTCAATTACGGCGTGGCGGGCGCACGGCGCTGATCGTTGAACTGGATGTGCCTGATCTGCCTGAAGGGAGGATCACAGTGGTGACGACGCATCTGGAAAATCGTTGTTCGCCGGCTGTGCGCCGACAACAGATGGGGGAGCTACTGCACCATCTGCGAGCTATTGACCATCCCGTCATCATCACCGGTGATTTGAACACCTCAGGGCGAGATGGCACGCCCGGATTGGCACACAAATTCCTATTGAACCTGACGGCCAGCGGGCCGTTCTGGTGCTGGCTCGCGCCGCGCATCGCGCCGGCGCTCGGCTGGCTCAACGATCTGCGCGCTGGATCAGCCGATTTCTGGGCGACCGAGCGCGATCCAACACGTGACGCCTCGCCAGAACGAGGGTTGTTTGACGATCTGTACAGCTTTCGCTTCGATGACGGCAGGACGTTTGATTTTCGCGGCGACCCAGCCCGCACAGTGAACCGCTTGGGTGGCTTGTTAGCCAATTCCAATGAGCGCACAGGCGGCGGATTTGTGCCAACCAGCGAGACATCGTGGGCCTGCGGACTCATCGGACGAAGCAAACTCGATTGGATACTCGTCAAGCCGTACCTGCGCGCGCCTCAAGACCCGCAAGGGTCATATCGTTTCGCGCCGCATTTTGCCCGAACGCTACGTGAATTGAACGCATTGTCCGACCACCGCCCGCTACTGGTTGACTTGCCATTGTATGAACCGCGCGTCTAAAATCAGCCGCCCAGGAGGCAAAAGATGGCCAAAGAGTACACGACATTTGCCGAGTTCTATCCATTCTATTTGTCCGAGCACAGCCATCCCGTTTGCCGGCTGCTGCATGTGATCGGCAGCGGTTTGGTTCTAGCAACAGCACTCTACGCGATAGCGACCCGGCAATGGGCCTTGTTATGGTTGTTGCCGGTGATCGGTTATGGATTTGCCTGGGTCGGCCATTTTTTCTTTGAGAAGAACAAACCAGCGACGTTCACCTATCCGCTCTATAGCTTCATGGCCGATTGGGTCATGTTCAAAGATGTGCTCACAGGCCGATTGAAGTTGTAATCAGCAACGAGGGAGGTCATGATGAGAAATTTTTCAGTTCAACTTGCTCGATGGCCAATGTTGCTTATCGGGTTCACGCTGGCGATGAGTGGCGCGGTGGCTGCTCAACAACCGCCGCCACCGCCGCCGCCACCACCGGCTGCTCAACAACCGCCGCCGCCACCGCCATCGGCTGGATCACCGCAAACACCAGCGCCGCCGGCGAAAGCATTGCCAACTTCACGACGCGAGGCTGCGATCATGGATTGGCAACAAGCGAAAGCCTGGACCAAAGCGTACCTTGAAGCCATGCCCGCCGAGCATTATGGATTCAAGCCAGTGCCTGAGATTCGCACGTTTGCCGATCAGTTTCTGCATGCAGCGCAGAGCACATTTGCGCTTGCAGCCGTCGCAACAGACCGTCCCAATCCCTATGAGGGAAGGGAATTCTCCGAAGAAAAGGAGTTGCAGCAGAAAGACGCGGTCATCAAGCGTGTGATGGAAGCCTATGATTTTGTCATCGAAGGGCTCAAAGCGACGACCGACGAAAAGCTCAACGTCGTCGTGCCGGCGCGGCGCGCAACGGTGCTGGCCCCCAAATGGCAACTGCTGCAATGGGCGTTCACCAATCAAACGCATCACCGCGGTCAGACGACAATCTATCTCCGGTTGAAGGGCATTGTGCCGCCGCCTCAGCCGCCACTGTAGCGTTGATTCAGCCGGCGCGCATCTGCGGCTATGAAAGCATAGATGATCTCATCGCATGTGCTGTGAGCGGGTGGTCGTTTCAATGAGGACGTGACCATGAAGAGCTATCGAAAGGAATTGTGGTTCAACACGCCGACCCGGATGGCATTTATCAACATCACGCCACAGGTAGAAGAATGTGTGCGCGAAAGCGGTGTGCAGGAAGGCTTGGCGCTGGTCAATGCGATGCATATCACAGCTTCCGTGTTTATCAATGATGACGAAGCTGGCTTGCATCACGATTACAGTCAATGGCTGGAGCGACTGGCGCCGCATGAACCGACTGGTCAGTATCGCCACAATGATACGGGCGAAGATAATGCCGATGCGCACATGAAACGTCAGATCATGGGGCGCGAAGTCGTCGTTGCGATCACCAAAGGTCGGCTCGATTTCGGTCCGTGGGAACAAATTTTCTACGGCGAATTTGATGGACGGCGGCGCAAGCGCGTCTTAGTGAAGATCATCGGAGAGTGACCTGCATGCCGGTGATTTCGCCGTCGTCGTACACACCGCCGTGGTGGTTGACCAATGGGCATGCGCAAACCATCCTGACGGCGCTCCGTCGCGTCACTGGCGTTCATTATCAGCGGGAGCGCATCAGCACGCCGGACGATGATTTTTTAGACTTGGACTGGGCGCGCATTGGAGCGCAGAAGCTGGCCATCCTGTCGCACGGGCTGGAAGGCAACAGCCGCCGTCCCTACATCCTGGGCATGGTCAAGGCGCTGCATCGGCGCGGCTGGGACGCGCTGGCGTGGAATTACCGTGGTTGCGGCGGCGAGCCAAATCGGCAACCGTTCTTCTATCACAGCGGGGCGACCTATGACTTGCATACAGTCGTGCTGCATGCGCTCCGTCAGAACGTCTATAGCGAGCTGGCGCTCATCGGGTTCAGCCTCGGCGGGAATCTGACGTTGAAGTACCTGGGCGAACAGGTTTATCCGATCAGTCCGCTCATCAAGAGAGCGGTCGCTGTGTCTGCACCATGTGATTTGAAAACGGGGGCGCTGAAGATGATGCGACCGGAAAATCGTCTTTACATGATGATGTTTTTGCGGAGTCTTCACCAGAAGATCAAAGCGAAAATGCAGGTGATGCCTGACGTGATCAATGACGATGGCTTTGAGCAGATCAAAAACTTCAAAGACTTCGACGATCGGTATGTGGCGCCATTGCACGGGTTCAAAAACGCCGAGGATTATTGGGCGAAAGCGAGCAGCCGGCCTGTCATTCCCAACATTCGCGTTCCGACGCTGCTGATTAACGCGCGGAATGATCCGATGCTGGGGGAAGGGGCGTTTCCCTACGAAGAAGCGGAAGCCAATCCTTATTTCTTTTTTGAGGCGCCGGCATCGGGCGGCCACGTTGGTTTCATCAGCTTCAATTCCAACGGCGAGCTTTGGTCTGAAACGCGCGCGCTGGAATTTCTTCAACAACCGATTCACGTCACTGCGCACGGGCGATGAGCCTCTCGGTCAAACGCCGCAAGAAAGTTTCAGTATGAGGTTGCTGTGCTGACCGGCCATCCGGGCGATGAGCTTGGAGGTCAAACAATGCCAGGAAGGGTTGCGCGGGCGCGTCGTTCCGTTTTAGCATGAAGCACAGTTATGGACTACATTGCGTGGGCCATTCCGTTCTTCGTCGGTTTGATTGCCATTGAAGTAGCCGTCGCGTGCTGGTTGGGCCGACCGTACTATCGCTTCAACGACGCGATCACCGACATCGGTTGCGGCATCGGGCAGCAGGTCGTCGGGTTGTTCTTCAGGACAGGGTTGTTTCTCGGTTACGTCTATTTCTATGAGCGATTCGCGCTGATTGATTTCTCGAACAAGCCCCTGGCCGCCTGGATCGTTGCATTCGTCGGCGTGGATTTCCTCTACTATTGGTGGCATCGCTGGAGTCATCGTGTGAATTTTCTCTGGGCCATTCACATCGTTCATCACCAGAGCGAAGAGTACAATCTGGCGGTTGCGCTGCGGCAGGCCTGGTTTTCTGGTCTCACCGCGTGGGTTGTCTACTTGCCACTGGCTTTTCTTGGCATTCCGCCGCTCGTGTTTGTCGCGATGGTTTCCATCAGCACGCTTTATCAGTTTTGGATTCACACACGATTGATCGGCAAACTTGGATGGCTCGAATGGATCATCAACACGCCGTCGCACCACCGCGTTCATCATGGTCGCGATCCGAAATACATTGATAAAAACTATGGCGCAACCCTGATCAGTTGGGACCGGCTCTTCGGTACGTTTCAGGAAGAAGAGGAGGAGCCGTTGTATGGCACGGTCAAGCCCTACGCCAGTTGGAATTCGATTTGGGCAAACTTCGACTACTGGGCGCAACTGTGGCAACAAGCGCGACGCGCGCCATACGTGTGGGACAAGATACGAATTTGGTTCATGCCGCCGGAGTGGCAGCCGCGTGGCCTTCAGTCGCCGCCGCCAGCGGATTCGGGTGAGCGCATCCGCTATGAGACGCGCGTTCCGCTTGGACTGAACGGATACATTGCCTTGCAGTATGCCGTACTGGTTCCTGCCATGATGTGGTTAATGCTGAACGCTGACTCATTGCGACTGAGCGAGCGCGTCGGCGCAGTCAGCTTGATTCTGCTGACGCTGTTGATCTGGGGCGGGCTGTTTGAGAAAAAGTACTGGGCGCTGCCGCTGGAACTGGGGCGGTTGGCTCTTATAGCCGCCGCCACGCTCGCCTATAGCTGGGCTGAGCCAGCGATATGGCCACTTGGAGCGGTCACTTCAGTCATCGTGCTGTTGCTGGCCGGCTGGATTCTGCGCTATCGTTCGCTCTTGATGGTGTCAGAGCGGCGTGTAGTGCCTCTTTGGGGCAGATAGGATTTTGCTGCAAGCCGAGGCCGCACGCTGCGACGCTGCCTTCCCAAGGTTCGGCGCGCCGCTGGACTCCCGCAGCGTTGCCGCGACCAACCAGATCAGACGGTCATCATCAACCTCTTCCAACCCTTCCAAGCGTTTGTTCCTTCACGCTGGCACGCCCGCCAATCGCGATGTTTGTTGACAGGAGAGCGGGTTTATCTGTAGGATGTGGACTCCTCATCGCAGACAGGTAGAGTGCTATGAATAATCTCTATGAAAAAGCGCAGGAGGCTGCTGAATTCATCCGGTCGGCTTATGCTCAAGCGCCGCGTTGCGCTGTCGTGCTCGGTTCTGGCCTCGGCGCATTTGCTGACAGGCTCGGTGGAAGCGTCAAGATTCCTTACCAGCAGATTCCGCATTTTCCTGTGTCAACCGCAGTAGGCCATGCCGGGCGATTAGTGCTCGGCCAGTGTGACGGCGTAGACGTGGTGGCCATGCAAGGGCGCTTTCATGCCTACGAAGGTTGGACGATGCAGCAGGTAACGTTTCCCATCCGAGTCTTTGGGTTGTTGGGCATCAAAGCGCTGGTGCTGACCAACATGGCTGGCGGCGTCAACTTGAACTATACGGCTGGCACCCTGATGCTGATCAAGGATCATATCAATCTGATGGGCATGAATCCGCTGTGTGGCCAGAACGATGAGCGGTTCGGCCCGCGTTTTCCGGACATGACCTATGTTTATTCCGAGGCCTACCGGACGATTGCCAAGCGCGAGGCAGCTACGCTCAGTGTTCCGCTGCAAGAGGGCGTCTATCTGGCGCTGAGCGGGCCAAGCTACGAAACGCCGGCAGAGATTCGCATGGTGCGGGTGCTCGGCGCTGATGCAGTCGGCATGTCTACTGTGCCCGAAGCCATCGTCGGCCGCCACATGGGCATGGAAATTTTAGGCATTTCCTTGATCTCCAACATGGCGGCAGGCGTTTTGGATCAGCCGCTCCATCACCAAGAAGTTCTCGATATGGGTGAGCGCATGGGCGGCGTGTTGACCGAACTGCTCCAACGCATCATACCAAAATTGGTCAACCCGTAGTAGAACGCAGCGAGCGGGCTTCGGTTAGTAGGCCTGCGTTTTGGAATGATTAAAATCCGATAGCTTGGACTTGAGAGATTCATGAATGATGTAGGTTGCTTCGAGATTCGGGCGTTGAGAGACGGACGCTGAGAAGTCGCATCTGAAGTTTGAAGTCTGAGAGGTCGAATTATGATCATAGGAATTTGCGGCGGCACAGGATCAGGCAAGACCACCGTGACACGAAAGGTTCTGGAGGCAGTCGGCGAAGATCAGGTCGCCTATCTACAGCACGATTCGTATTACCGCGACTTGAGTCATTTGCCATTTGAGCACCGAACCAAGGTCAACTTCGATCATCCGGATGCGCTGGATACGGATTTGCTGATTCAGCACGTTGAGCAGTTGCGGCAAGGTCAGCCGGTTGATCAACCGATTTACGATTTCACGCATCACGCGCGCTTAGCTGCCGTGCGCCGCATTCTGCCGAAGCCGGTGATTTTGATTGAAGGCATCCTGATTTTTGAGAATGCTCGGTTACGCTCGCTGATGGAGCTGAAAGTGTTTGTTGACACCGCTGATGATCTGCGGTTTATTCGACGGCTCCAACGCGATATTGCTGAACGCGGTCGCACGCCCGAATCGGTGATTCAGCAGTATCTGGAGACTGTTCGGCCAATGCACCTGGAATTCGTTGAACCGAGCAAACGATATGCAGATATCATCATTCCTGAAGGCGGTCAAAACTTGGCGGGGATTGATCTGCTGATTCAAAAAGTTCGATCACACTTGATGGCAAGCCCACTGGAGCAGAAAGCGCAGGCTGGGCAGCATGGCTAGAGCGATTTGCGCATCGGTTTACCTTGGGAGCGCTCGCTTGCAGCGTGCAGTAGCCGGCAAGACACGGGGCCAGCAGGCTAAAGGCAATCGAAAATCGCTCTAGCGTCACCGACAGGAGCTGATCGCAACCAAGCGGATTTTTCCGGCGCGCAATAATAGTGGAGCAGCATGGCGAGAGTTACTGATAGGATGTTGATCGAAGCAGCGCGGCAAGCGCGAGAAAAAGCGTACGCGCCTTATTCACGCTTCAAGGTGGGCGCGGCCGTGCTGACGCAATCGGGTCGAATCATTACCGGCTGCAACGTGGAAAGCGCCAGTTATGGTTTGACGTTGTGCGCCGAGCGAGTAGCGATTTTTAAGGCCATCTCCGAAGGCGAGTTGAGTTTTAAGAAGATTGCCGTGGTGACCGATACTGATGAATTAACGCCTCCTTGTGGCGCTTGCCGGCAGATCATCTGGGAATTCTGCGGCGATGTGCCGGTCGTCATGTCGAATTTGAAGCGCCGGACGGAACGTGAACAGATGCGTAGAATTCTGCCTCGCGCGTTTGATCGCCGATTCTTGAACAAATAAGGAGGGAGCTATGTCGAGCCGAATTGTGCAAGCTCCACGAGGCAAGCAGATCAGTTGTCGTGGTTGGCATCAGGAAGCAGCGTTGCGCATGCTGATGAACAATCTGGACCCTGAGGTGGCAGAAAATCCTCAAGAGTTGATTGTCTACGGCGGCGCCGGCAAAGCCGCGCGCAACTGGGCTTGCTTCGAGGCGATTGTTCGTTCGTTGCAGAGCCTGGAGAATGACGAAACTTTGCTAGTGCAATCGGGCAAGCCCGTCGGCGTGTTTCGCACGCATGAGATGGCCCCGCGCGTGTTGATTGCCAATTCAAATCTTGTGCCCCAGTGGGCCACATGGGATGAATTTCGCCGACTAGAAGCGATGGGGCTGATGATGTACGGCCAGATGACGGCGGGCAGTTGGATTTACATCGGCACGCAAGGGATTGTCCAGGGCACGTTCGAGACGTTCGCGGCAGCGGCGCGAAAACATTTCGCCGGCGACCTGCGTGGCAAGCTCGTCGTATCAGGCGGCATGGGCGGTATGGGCGGCGCGCAGCCGTTGGCAGCAACGATGAATGGCGCCGTGTTTCTTGGCATTGACGTGGACCCAACCCGCATCCAACGGCGCATCAAGACAGGCTACTGCGATCAGATGACGGATAATCTGGATGACGCGCTCGCCACACTGATGACGGCCAAGGCAGCGGGTCAGGCAGTCTCGGTGGGATTGGTAGGAAATTGCGCCGATGTGCTGCCGGAGCTAGTTCGTCGTGGCATCGTGCCGGACATGCTGACGGATCAGACCAGCGCGCATGATCCGCTCAATGGTTATGTGCCAGCCGGCATGCCGCTGGAGCAGGCGCTGCAATTGCGCCGGTCCAACCCTGATGAGTATGTGAAACGCTCGCTGGCTTCGATGGCCCGTCATGTGGAAGCCATGCTGGCGCTGATGCGGCAAGGCGCAGTCACGTTCGACTACGGTAATAATATCCGCCAATTTGCCTACTCAGCAGGCGTGCGCGATGCGTTTGAGATTCCCGGTTTTGTTTCCGAATACATTCGCCCGATGTTTTGCGAGGGTCGTGGACCGTTTCGTTGGGTGGCGCTCTCAGGCAATGCTCAGGATATTCGCCGGACAGATGATCTGGCTATGGAGCTGTTCCCTGATGATCCGGTGTTGAACCGATGGCTTCGGTTGGCACGCGAGCGGATCAAGTTTCAAGGGCTGCCGGCGCGGATTTGCTGGCTGGGTTATGGCGAACGCGCCGAGTTTGGTCAGGCGATCAATGAGCTGGTCAAACGCGGAGAGATTGAAGCGCCGGTCGTCATTGGACGTGATCATCTGGACTGTGGCTCGGTCGCTTCGCCGTACCGCGAGACAGAAGGGATGAAAGATGGCAGCGATGCTGTCGCCGATTGGCCGATTTTGAATGCGCTGCTCAACACGGCGTCAGGCGCCTCTTGGGTGTCGTTTCATCATGGCGGCGGCGTGGGCATCGGCTACAGCCTGCATGCAGGACAAGTGATCGTTGCTGACGGAACCGCCGACGGCGCGCGCCGACTTCAATTGGTCTTAACCAATGATCCGGGCATTGGCGTGGCGCGGCACGCAGACGCCGGTTACGAAGATGCGATCCGCACTGCGCAGACCAAGGGTATCAAAATTCCGATGATCTGATACCACCCCCTGCGGGCAAACTCGAAGCCCTCTTGGAGGGAAATTACAAGCACGAAATCCGAAACTCGAAATAAATTCCAATGACCAAACTCCAAAAAATCCGAAACTCCAAATCCGAAACTCGAAACAAATTCCAATGACCAAACTCTCACATGTGAAACAAGGATTGAGGCAGGGTTTGGTACATTGAGATTTTGACGTTTCAACTTGTTTCGGATTTCGTGCTTCGGATTTCGGATTTCCCTCGAAGAGGGCCTGATTTATCCTAATTTTATGCTTCACCAGCAACTAATTTGTCATGCATCACAGCTTGTTACACTAGCAGGTCCGCCTGGCCCTCGTGTTGGCCCGTTGATGCGCGAGCTCGGCATTATTGAGGACGGCGCTGTATTGATTGAAGACGGCGTCATTGTCGCCGTCGGAACTTCTGCTGAAGTCGTTGCGCAAGCCGATCAATCGGCTGAACGGATTGATGCACGTGGCCAGGTCGTATTGCCGGGCTTCGTTGATGCACACACGCATCCGGTATTCGCAGGGACTCGCGTGCAGGAATACGAGCTACGCGCTATGGGACTCACGTATCAGGAGATTGCGGCGCGCGGCGGCGGCATACGCTCGACGATGGAAATGACACGCGCGGCATCTGAAGATGAGTTACTGTCGCGCGCGCGGCGCTATGCCCGTTGGTTTATTGAGCACGGCACGACAACGATTGAAGCCAAGAGCGGATATGGACTGTCGTTGGAGAGCGAGATCAAGTTACTGCGAGTGATGGCTGCGCTCAACCGTGAAGGGCCGTTAGAAATAGTGCCAACGCTGCTGGCGGCGCATATTGTGCCGCCTGAATTCCAGCATCAGCGAGAAGCTTATCTGAGCATGATCTCGGACGAGCTGTTGCCGCTGGTCGCACAAGAAAAATTGGCCGAGTATCACGATGTTTTCTGCGAAACAGGGGCGTTCTCTGTTGACGAAACGCGTGCGCTCATGTTGCGGGCGCGCGAGCTTGGACTGAAACTCCGGCTGCATGCCAATCAATTCAGCGACACAGGCGCGGCGGCGCTCGCCGCCGAGTTGAACATGAGCACTTGCGATCACCTGGAACACGTGGATCAAAGCGCAATCGCAGCCTTGCAACGAGCCGGTGTGATCGCTGTCTTGTTGCCTGGGGCTGTGTGGCATCTTGGCTCTCAGCACTATCCGCCTGCGCGGGCCATGATTGACGCCGGACTGGCCGTTGTGTTAGCCACAGATTTCAATCCGGGTAGCTCGCCGACGCCGAACATGCAGATGATCCTGAGCCTCGCGTGCACACAAATGGGAATGACACCGGCTGAGGCACTGACAGCGACGACGCTCAATGCCGCTTACAGCCTGAATCGTGGAGATCGAATCGGTTCTATTGAAATAGGCAAGCAGGCTGACCTGGTGATCTTTGATTGTGCTGACTATCGAGAGATTCCTTATTTTTATGGCCGCAACCATGTGAATCGGGTTATCAAGAGAGGATGCGTTGTATTTACTAAATCCTGTGTTTCATTGAATTAACCCTACTAACCTAAAGTTTAGCTTTAATTTTTCTTGACATTCAATCCTGCTTTCTGTAGGATACGGCCTGTCACCACTAGGCAACCGAATAGGGACTGGGGGAACATAAAAACTGGTCAACAGGAAGGGTTGTTGTGTTGTGGAAGCTGAAACGTCAGTACATGATCACATTGAAGCGAGGCGAGAGCAGCGGTGGAAGCAAAAGAGCGATTGACGAGAGACCCTGTTGGCGAGGCTCGATCCGGTGAAACATGGATGCCGCGACACAAAGCGGCTGTTGAATTGACCTCTGTTAGTATCTCTTCTCGACCTGTTGAAGTGCCCGTTCCTTCGACGCACATTCTGACAAGAAATGCTCGGATGTGGCAAGTCATCCATGACGCCGTGCGCGTCGCGCCGAGTAATGCGACGGTGTTGATTGTTGGAGAGACAGGAACGGGAAAAGAATTGCTGGCTTCGGAGATTCATCGGTTCAGTCGGCGTGCTCACAAGCCATTGACGGTGATCAACTGTGCGGCCTTAGCCGAACCGCTGGTGGAAACCGAACTATTCGGGCACGTCAGAGGCGCGTTCACCGGGGCAGACCGTCATAAGGTTGGTTTCTTCGAAGCGGCCGACGGCGGCACTGTGTTCCTTGATGAAATTGGCGAGATTGGCCCGCTGTTTCAGTTGAAGTTGCTGCGTGTTCTTGAGCAACGCGAATTCAATCGAGTTGGTGATACGCGCCGGCTGTATACGGACATCCGGTTTATCTCGGCAACCAATCGCGACCTCGAAGCTAAGGTGCGAGAGGGCAAATTTCGAGAAGACCTCTACTACCGGCTCAATGTCGTGACATTGACCTTGCCGCCGCTGCGGAAACGCAAAGAGGATATCGAGCTGCTGACATGTCATTTTGTCGAGCTGTTTGCTCGCGAGCTGGACAAACCCATTCGAGCCATCTCGGCGGACGTATTTCAGGTGTTAGCCAACCACGACTGGCCGGGCAATGTGCGCGAGCTGAGAAATACGATCCAACGCGCTGTCATTCTGTGTGACACAGATGTATTAACCAGCGATACTCTGCCGGAAGCCATTCGACATGCCCGCGATTCGGATGATATGGCTGGCGCTCAGAGCATTGAGTTTGACGAACGCGACTTCCTCTGCCCGTTCAAGGATGCTAAAGAAAAATTCCTCGGTCAGTTTGAACGGGAGTATCTGATTTTCCACCTGAAACTGAACAACGGTAACGTAGCGCGGACGGCCCAACGGACGGGCATCTATGGCGCCAATTTGTATGACAAGCTAAGGCGGTACCAGATTGACCCCAACCGATTCCGCTCTGCTGGAAGCGTCACCAACGTTGTTCCATTAACTGCTCCCTGACCTGGGCGACTGGCCTCTCACTGAAGCCCACTGAAGAGGCAATCGGAGACGCTCCCATTCAGAACGTGGCACAGGCGTTCCCGCCTCTGCTTCATTTTCATGCTTCGTGGCGAGCGCGGAGCTCATGAGCGATCCCTGAGTTTATCTTGGAGTGCGCCGGCAGAGCGAAGCGGCGACGGCGCTTTGTCACTTGAAAATGAACACTTTCATGCTTCGTGGTGAACGTAAGTTCATGGGCGATTCCTGTGAAAATAACCATTTTCATGCTTCCTTCGTGGCGAGCGCGGAGCTCATAGGCGATTCCTGTGAAAATCGCTGGGAGCTCACGCTTCCAGCGTGCCGGAGCCCGCAAGATGCAGGCCACCAGACTAAAGGCAATTGAAAATTGCTCTAGCCATTGGGCGCTGACTCTAGCCCACACAAGGTTTCGAGTGTTGTGCACTATAACGTGCGGCTGAAAATCTTTTTTCCGAGCGAAGGAGTTGGCTGATCGTGTGGGGATCATGAAGGAGGGACGCAAGGTGATGGAGCGGACACATGAAGAATTGACGCATGAAGACATCGAGCAGCTCTATCTCGATTACATGCACGGCGGTTCGGAGTGAGAGGCAGCGAACCAGGGAATCGGGCATCACGGGCCTCAACAAGAGTAGCTCAACCACACGATGTTCGGATGATGACGCGAAGAAGCTCAGGGGTCCGATGTCGTCGGAGTCCTGCACCATTCTGTCATGGCCGGCTCAAACGATGGTATGAGCCAGCTCGGCGAGCCGCCGACGTAGCGTAATCGTTTCAAATAACGTGCTCGGGAATGCGACGGGCAAGAGTTTTCTGTTGACACGGGGTGTTAGAGCAGGGCGGCCAAGGGGACTCGGTCACCCGCTTGCCGCAGCCACGCCATCAAGTAGACAAAGCGCAGGAGGTTCTCTTTGACTTTGAATCCCCGCATCAGTTTGGACCGAATCTTGAGGCAGAGGCCGATGGTGCGTTCTGTGTCATTATTCGTCAGATGCCAGACACGACTCCATTGGTCGGAGATGCTGAGCGCCACCTGTTTG
>JANWZE010000130.1 GCA_025054955.1 Blastocatellia bacterium
GAGAATGCGCCTTGATCCCCTCCGGTTGGCACGTCCAGGTCCGCCCACACCGCCCACACTGCATCCGCCACTTCAGCACCCGCCCCAGCCGGATGTCCACCACCCCTCGCTCCTCTCGCTGATGGATATGCCCGCTCGCTCTCTGACAGGTGGGACATCGCCGATCCGCTTGCGCTTCTTCCTTTACAATGGGAATAATATATCGCCGCATTGGGCTTCCTCCAGGAAACATAAAGTATTACAGCTTGCCAGAGGAATCCCTCTCTTTCAAGCACAAAATTTGAAACGATTACCAAGCAACTCCTGCTTGCCCTCATCTCATCTTTGTCATACAATTTGTGCTCATTTGGATGGACGAATGACAAACCGATTCAGCGGCAATGCACCAAACCCAATCCATGTTTTCAATTTCATGAAGGCGAGGAGGATCAACTCGATGAAACAAATTGTCACCTTGCTAGCCTTGGCTTTGCTCGTGATGCCCGCCACAAACTGGGGGGCCTCAGCAAAACCGATGTTCCCCTACCAAAGTGCTCAACCCGACAGCCCTGTCGAACTTTGGACGGCCGAAGAGTATAAGGACTTCTATGACGCCAGCGCGACACAGGACATGGCTAAGAAAATTCAGCTCTTTGAGCAGTTCACCACCAAATATCCGGGCAGCGCACTGGTTCCTCTGGTTCGTCGAAATTTGGTGTTTGCATATCTTCAAACGCAAGACTTGGCCAAGGCATTTCAAGCTGGCGATGCCTACTTGAACTCACACCATGAGAAATATGCCGAGGCATTTGACAGGGCCTACGGCGACCTGTTCAAGAAAGCGGAAGCCACGCTCCCCATGAAACCGACAGACGATTTCGATGTCTTGATCAACCTGATTGTCGCTTCAAACGGCGCGGCGCGAGCCAAGAATACAAGCTTTGACACGCAAACCAAGCGATATATTGAGCTCGCTTCCAACCTGATCAAGCCGGACAGCCCACCACCCACTATGCCCAAAGCGCGTTGGACGGGTAACGAAAATGCATTTCAGGCGGTACTCCAACAAACGGTTGGGCTGATGAGCTTCAATCATGCAGGCTTCAAGCTGACCAACCGCTCGCTCGACGCGTTGAAGTCTGAGGGCGTCAGCGAGGCCGTCACAGGCAAGTTGACAAGCTTGCTCGACCGCGAATTTGACGCACTGGACAAGCTCAATAGTGAGGTGCAAGCGTTGGTCGGCGCACAAGAGATGGCTACACTGAAACCGCTGTTAGGTAAGTATGCGGTCAACCGTCAGCCCTACTATCAAGCTGCTGAACACTTAGCGAAAGCCGCTGCCCTCGCCCCGACCGACCCGGTGACCTTTTACCTGTGGGGTGAAGCATGCCGGTTAGGCAAGTATGCCGATTTGCGCGACGCCGTTGATCAAACACAAAAAGAGTACAACAACCTGAGTGGTCAACTGAAACAAATCGAAACACAAGTCAAGCAAATCAATGACGAATTGACACGGTTGAGTAAAGCACCTCGCCAAACTGAACAAACAAAAAACCGCATTGAAGAGTTGAGCAAACAGGGACAAGAGCTCGCCCAAAAAGGCGAAAGCCTTACACCGCGGCTGGATCAATTGGAGGCAGAAAACGATCGGCTGGTCGAGGAAACCAATCAATTGACCGACCAGATGATTCGCATCTATGCCAAAGCGGTTGCTCTCTCTGCCAACGTGCCGCCATTACAGCAAAACGCTCGGTCTCATCTGGAGCGGTATTACAAGTATCGCAACAAAGGGGTGCTCGACGGTCTACCGGCGCTTATTGAAAGAATGAAAACCGAACAACCCTAGGCCGTTTTCATGGGCGTTATAGTGCATTCAGGGGAATGTCACACGTCACATCTCAGTCAAGTTGAGATGTGACGTGTCTCATTGCAAAATTTCAGATATGGTATAAAGCAGTTGATCGGCAAAACGCTCTCAGATGAGCCATGGAGGCAAAGCAAGCTGCCGCTGTCACCTCGATGCTGGATGCAGAACTGGAAAAACTTGGAGAACTGGAAGCGCGAATCGGTTACCGGTTCTCCAATCGGTCTTTGCTCCAACGAGCGTTAACGCACCGGTCTTACGGTCATGGGAAATCCTCGCCAGCCGTTCTTCACAACGAGGCGCTGGAGTTTCTCGGCGATGCAGTGCTTGGCTTTCTGGTGAGCGATTGGTTGCTCGAGCGTTATCCTGAGCTTCCCGAAGGCAAACTTTCCAAGCTCAAAGCCTATTTGGTCAGCGCCACCAACTTGCAAGCTCACGCCCAGCGAATCGAGCTAGGCAAATTCCTTCGACTCAATCGTGGCGAAGAGAAAACCGGTGGCCGCAGCAAGCGAACCTTGCTTGTGGACGCCTACGAAGCGCTCATCGCCGCCATTTATTTGGACGGCGGCATTGAATCGGCCAATCGGTTTTTGCGCACGCAATTTGCCGAGACGTTTGAGCACCTTGATCCTGATGAAACGGAATCCATGGACTACAAAACAGCTTTGCAAGAGCGATTGCAGGCCAAAGGCATGGCGCCGCCGGTCTACTCCGTTGTCGGTGAATACGGGCCGGCGCACGACCGCATCTTTCGCGTGCGACTCACCGCCAATGATTCAATCGTCGCCTTCGGGCGCGGGCGCACGATTAAAGCAGCCCATCAGCGAGCTGCCCGCATGGCCCTGCGGCAACTAGACCGTCTCAACAAAAGCTGAGTGAGCAGAGGACAGCGTTGACATGGCAGAAGAACTGAACGAATTGACCCATCCTTCCACAGAAACGGCCCAGGCGGGCGCCACAGTGCACACGAAAGAACAAGCTCACGGCTCTGTGTTGCGTGAGTATTTTGAATCGGCGGTGGTCACGGTAATCATGGCCCTGTTCGGCATGACATTCATCGTTCAAGCCGTCAAAGTGCCCACCGGCTCCATGGAAAACAACATCCTGATTGGTGACCACTTCCTCGTCAATAAATTTATCTTCGGCGCAACCAACACATGGCTGGATCGCATTCTCCCTGTGCGCTCCATCCGACGCAGCGACGTGATTGTATTCAAGTACCCCGAAGACCCCCAGACCAACTACGTTAAACGTGTCATCGGCCTGCCGGGAGAAACCGTGGAAATTAGAGGAACGCGCGTCTTCATCAACGGACAAGAGCTGCCAGAACGCCGCATGATCGTCAAATCACCCGCCTATGATGCCGAAAGCTCAGAATTGGAAATCATCTCTGCTGAACCCGCTCCGCCTGAGGCGACTTACACCGTTTACTGGGAACATGGCCTGGACGATGAGTGGTCTCGCTCGGCATTCCATCACGGCCGGTTTGGCGTGGGTGAACCATACAAAATCCCTGAGGACTCTTATTTCGTCATGGGCGACAACCGTGACGACAGTCAAGACAGTCGCTACTGGGGCGCTGTTCCCCGCCAACATATCGTTGGCCGCGCGTTGATCGTTTACTGGTCGTATGACGAACGCGCGGCTCAATACAACGGCAAGGACTTCTTCACCAACATCATTCGCTACACACGGTGGAGCCGCACCGGCACATTGATTCGTTAACAACCCACTGGACGAATCAGTATGCCCAGCACAGCAGCGCAATCCGGCCGCACCGGCACATTGATTCGTTAACAACCCACCAGGGCCGTGCTCATCACCTGGCTGCAACCGTGCCCCGCAGACCCTGTTTCCCACTCACGCGCTCCCTTCACCTCACTTATTGATTGACAGCCCATTGATTATTTCATAGAATGCCGAGCACTGTGCGGCTGAGTAAGCACATCAACTGGATCAAAACTTGGCCGATGCTCATTGCGTTGCTCGTGGCTTGGCCGCTTTCGGCTGCTGCTCAACAACGGCCTCTGCTCACCGAAGAAGTCGAAGTTGTTGATCCGGGAACGGTACGGTTAGAGATCGGCTTCGACTTTTTCCAGAACCAACGTTTTGCTTTATCAGGGCTACGCGGCGACCTAACAAACATCGGCGTGATCGGCTTAACGTTTGGCTTTGCTCCCAATGTTGAATTGCAGATTCAAGGCGTTCTGCAACAGTTTCTCAGTATCAACGAGCGAGAACCAGGAGCGATTCCGTTGGATTTGCCTCGCGTCAACAGCACCAATGATGTCGGTGACTTTTCTGTTTCAGCTAAGTTTCTGGTGCGTCGTGAAACCCGACGGGCGCCAGCCATCGGCTTCAGGGTTGGCGCTGGCTTACCGACGTCCAATCAGGCGCGCGGCATCGGTGTCAATCAAACCAATTACTTCACCACGTTGCTGGTGGGCAAGCACGTTGGGCGACTGAATCTTTCCGGCAACATTGGATTGGGCATCTTTCCCGCGCCGGTTGAGCCGTTCTCGCAAAACGACATGCTCCTGTATGGCTTGGCCGGAACCTATCGTTTGAATAAATGGCTAGACCTGCTCGGCGAGGTAAACGGTCGGGCCAATACACGTTCGGGCAATGCCCCGCTGGGCACTGAATCGCAAGGCCAAGCGCGTCTGGGTCTCCAGCTTCATACAGGTGCTCTGCACTGGGATATTGCGGCAATCAAGGGACTGACCAGACACAGTCCTCGAGGTGGCATCAGTTTCGGGTTGACCTATCAGACCAAAGTATTTCGTCCAGTGAACCAATAACGTGGAGGCGACTTGTGAATATGCGAATGATGACGTGGCAATACGCTCAAACGCAGGTGAACCGCTCAACAGCAACTGCTGCTGGACAATTAGCTCAAGCACAAAGGCTCAAGCAAGCAAGTTGCTGGCTATGCTTCCTCATTCCCCTCATGGTATGCATCAGCATACTGGCGCAAACAGTGCATGAACGGCACGTGGCGCGACAAGCGACCGAGCAGGCCGAGGCCATCACCAACCAGCTCCAGTTAGAAAATCAACAATTGCGCGAAGAAATCGAGGCGCTGCGTCACAATCCGGCAACAATCGAACGAGTGGCGCGAGAAGAACTAAATATGATTCGCCCCAACGAGCTTATTGTCTCATTCCCGGCGGGTAGGCTCGCGCCCGAAGCACAGGCGACGGGCTTCCCTGCGACTCCATAGACCTGCATAGATGAGACCGCTTCACGGTCAACCACACAACCGTGCCATGCTGCCCGGAGGCTAACGCGTACTGATGTCAGACGCGAGACCGCTTCACGGTCAATCGCACAACGCTGACCAAGCCTTCCGCTTCGATTTGAAGCCAGCGGCTGTAGCGACGCGCCACGGCGTCTCCAGCTCATTCCACCTTTAAGTAACGTGACGAAAGTTCGTGGCGTTTTTGGAGTGTTGCGACGTGTCGCAGCTTTGGCCGGAAAGCGGTGACACGTCACCGCACGCCAAAACGTCCCGTCCCCCCAAAATCTCCCAGAACTTTTGTCCACCTACTTAGTCGGTCACTCGGCGATTGTGGCACCTTCCCTTGTTTGTCCGTTTCCCATACTTGCACGAGCGTCATCCAGGCGGTCAGTGCCGCCTCGAGCGGCGCGTGCCGCACGATCGGCTACTGAAAGAATCGTCGCTGGCAGGCTGGTTTGCGTGCAACGCACTGGCGGGTCGGTCCCTCGTGCCGGGCACCGAGCGCAGCCGCCCCGGCCCGCTTCACCATCTCCAACCATTCAAACAGGTGCTGGTACGAGTCAATCTTGGCTACCAGTACGAACGGCAATCAGCTCTGCTTCAATTGCTGCACGAACGGTTCATGGGCATACAACTCATAGCCACCGGCGACTGCTTTTATCTACCGGTGCTCCCGCCGAAGCTGCTCAATCAGCCGCTTCTCCGCATTGATCTCACAGTCCCGTTTGCTCTCGCCGTCGGTGTTGTGTACCTCTTTCACATCGCTGGGAAACACCCGATGTGAGCCGGCCCGCACCAGCGTCGCCCACCACCTGGTGGCTGTAATGCACTGTTGCGGTGGGCATCGTTCCGCCGCAAACAGCCAGAACATTCGATCTGGCCGAGTGAATGTACTGGGTACCTTCCAACACCACCGTGTAGTCATTCCCCGCTGTTGTCCGCTGGCACATGAATCTTGAACCGATAAGCCCAGGCGCGCCCGTCGCGCCTCTTCAAACAGCTCCGGCCGGAACCGACACAACGCTCCACCGGCACCCCGTCCAAAATCTCCTGCATCTGGGGCACCGCCTAGACCCGGAAGATCGTCTCCAGATTACATCGCTTCCGCTTGCGGCCCCATGACCCGCTGAAACGGCAGCAGGTTGCCTCTGCAAGAAAATCAAGTCAAGCCTGCTCATCAACGTGTCGTGTAACAGGCAATCAACTCGGGTTCTGGAGTCCGCGAGTCAGGAATAAGGGCGAATGCGTCTGACAGTCGGCGAATCATTCCTTCGAGGGTCATGCTCCCAGAGTTGTTGCATAAGCCCTAGAGTCAATCCAAGCGCACAACTGTGACTGCATCTGAGCCGATTTTTCGCGCGTTCCAGCCCTACCGGGAATTGCTGCAAACCGTTTGATGTCGTTGGCTCATTCCGATGAAACCAGTTATAATGAGCGCGGCATTCATGGTTACGTGGTGAAGACTCGGTCGGCAAATAATGACACGCACAGACTCGATTGTGAAAAAATTCTTCTCCGGCTCAATGTGGCTTATCGGTCTTGCTCTGGCGATAGCGGTATTAGCCCTGAACCACCCGGCGGGGGAACTCCCAAATCCGAAATCCGAAATCCGAAACGATAGCGAAACCCAAAATCCGGATGTTTCGGATTTCGATATCCGTGCTTCGGATTTCCGAGTTGAGCGCCTGTCCGTTGAAGACGGGCTTTCCAATGCCTTCGTCTGGGATATTCTCCAGGACCATCAAGGGTTCTTATGGTTTGCCACCGAGGATGGGCTCAACCGGTTCGACGGCTACGAATTCACTATCTTTCGGCATCAAGGTCCCGGCACTGTGAGCCATAATACCATCTGGGCGCTCTATGAAGATCAGGCCGGGACGTTGTGGGTGGGCACCTATGGCGGCGGGCTCAATAAGTTCGACCGGGCCACCCAAACCTTCGCCCACTATCAACACGATCCGCAAAACCCGAACAGTTTAAGCGATGATCGTGTCCGGGCCATCCATGAATCTCCTGATGAGCCGGGCATCCTCTGGATTGCCACGTATGGCGGGGGCTTGAATCGGTTTGATACACACAAAGAAACATTCACTCGCTATCGTCATGATCCCAACGATCCCACCAGCTTGAGTCATGATTTGATCTGGTCCATGTGCGAAGACCGAACGGGTGCGTTATGGTTGGGAACCATCGGTGGTTTATCCCGATTGAATCGAGAGGAAAAAGAAAAGGCGAGGAATTCGCCAGGGGTGAAGTTCATCAACTACCAGCCTGACCCCAAGAATCCTTGGAGCTTGAGTCATAGCTACGTGACCTCAATCTATGAAGACCGATCCGGGGCGCTCTGGGTGGGAACCAGTGATGGCGGGCTCAACCGGTTTGAGCGGAACACAGAAACATTCACGCCGTTCAAGCATGATCCGACGAACCCGCAGAGCTTGAGCCACAATGCCATCCGGCCCATCTTTGAAGATAGCGCCGGCCATCTGTGGATTGGCACGTATGGTGGCGGGCTGAACC
This sequence comes from Blastocatellia bacterium, assembly GCA_025054955.1. Classification (NCBI taxonomy): domain Bacteria; kingdom Pseudomonadati; phylum Acidobacteriota; class Blastocatellia; species Blastocatellia bacterium. The sequence goes on from JANWZE010000130.1 coordinate 7,605, forward strand.
GGTTTGATCGAGCGACGGAAACATTCATCCATTATCAGAACGATCCGGGCGATCCCCACAGCTTGAGCAATAATATCGTAAGACACATCTATGAAGACCGGGCCGGCGTGCTTTGGGTGGCTACCTGGGGCGGCGGGCTCAATAAACTGGTCAAACCGAAATTTGCCGCGTATCGTCACGAGCCGAATAATCCCCACAGTTTGCCTCACAATTACGTCACTGCCGTGTGTGAAGATCATGCCGGTTCGCTCTGGGTGGGTACCCAGGCTGGCGGGCTCACCCGCATCGGTTGGGATGACGCGGGCTCGGCCACCTTCGAGTCTTTTCAACACCAAGACAAGAACGCCCAGGGTTTGAGCGATAACTATGTGACGGTGGTGTATGAAGCGCCGGATGAGCCAGGGATCTTATGGATTGGCACTTTTGACAAAGGGCTGAACCGGCTGGACACCAAAACAAAATCCTTTGCCCTTTATCAACACGATTCCAGGAACCCCGATAGCCTGACCAGCAACCGCATCCTATCGCTCTGCGCCTCGCCGACCCAGCCGGGCGTGCTCTGGATTGGCACCGACGACGGGGGGTTGAATCGGTTGGACAGAACATCGTCAACATTCACTTATGTTCCTTATGACAATAAAAAACGTGACGACCCCAATCATGATTCAATCCGGACCGTCTATGAATCCCCTAAGACGAAAACCCTGTGGGTCGGAACCGACGGCGCAGGACTCTATAAACTAGTCGGGAGCCGGAAGTCAGCGGCGTATGACGTGGTCGGCTACCGTCATGCGCGGGACAACCCGAATAGTTTGATCAGCGATCGCGTCCACTCCATTTATGAAAGCACAGACGGCACGCTCTGGATTGGAACGTTTGAGGGCTTGAGCCGATTCGATCCGAACACCGGACGCTTCACCTCCTACCGCGAATCAGACGGTCTGCCCAACAATGTCATCTACGGGATCTTGGAAGATCAGGCCGGCCATCTTTGGATGAGCACTAATAAAGGGCTGTCCCAGTTCAACCCGGCGACGAATCGCTTCAAAAACTATGATGTCACAGACGGCCTGCAAAGCAATCAGTTTTATTTCGGCGCGGTCTTCAAAGGTCGGAGTGGACGAATGTATCTCGGCGGCGTCAATGGCTTGAATCTCTTTCATCCTGACAGGATCAAAGATAATCCGCATGTCCCACCCATTGTCGTGACTGATTTTCAAATCTTCAATGAGTCAGTGCCGCTGGCGGCGGCTGGAACGAAGAGCCGGTTCTCGCTGCCCAAACACATTACTATCACCAATGAAATCGCGCTGTCCTACAAAGCCAGTGTTTTCTCCTTTGAGTTTGCCGCACTCGACTACTCGGTTCCGGAGAAGAATCAGTACGCCTACAAGATGGACGGCTTTGATGAGGCGTGGACGTATTCCGGCAGCCGACGTTTTGCTACCTACACCAATCTGGATCCGGGCGACTATGTGTTCCGCGTCAAAGGCTCCAATAATGATGGGGTCTGGAACGAAAAAGGCATAGCCATCAAAATCAGCATCACGCCGCCGCTGTGGCGAACGTGGTGGGCGTATCTGTCTTATGTGGCGCTGGCTCTCTTCCTGGTGTTTGGATTCATCAAACTCCGCACGCGGCACCTGGAACAATCGCGGCAAGCGCTGGAAAAAATCGTGCAGGAGCGGACGCAAGAGATTCACAAAGCGCAGGAACAACTGATTATGCAGGACAGACTCGCCTCGCTGGGCACGTTGACCGCTGGCATCGCTCATGAGATCAAGAACCCGTTGAATTTCGTCACCAATTTTGCCACGCTATCACGCGACTTGCTGCAAGAACTGCGGGAAGGTCTGGACAAGCTCAATGAACAAGCGGACGCCGAAACGACCGCCGATCTCCAAGAGGTTCTGTGCCTGCTGGAAGAAAACATCGCCAAGATCAACGAGCACGGCCAACGCGCTGACAGCATCGTGAAGGGCATGCTCCTACACTCTCGCGGCGAGGCTGGCGAGCGGCAGCCGGCGGACATTAACGCCATCCTCGACGAATACGTGGGCCTGGCTTATCACGGCATGCGCGGCACGGACTCGACGTTTAATATCAAAATCGAAAAGGAGTACGACCCTTCGATTGGGCAGGTTGAAGTGGTGCGGCAGGATTTGAGCCGCGTCTTTCTCAACCTGGTCAACAATGCCTGCTATGCCACCCACGAGAAGAAAAAACAGGTGGGGAACAGTTACTCGCCGGTACTGTCGGTGCGCACCAAAAACCTGGGAGACAGAATAGAGATTCGCATCCGCGACAACGGTCCCGGCATACCGCCGCACATTCGAAATAAAATTTTCCACCCTTTCTTCACCACCAAACCGTCCGGGGAAGGCACCGGGTTGGGGTTGGCCATCAGTTATGACATCATCGTACAGGAGCATGGCGGTGAGATTCGCGTGGAGTCGGAGGAAGGCAGTTTTACGGAGTTCATCATCCTTTTGCCCAAGGATGGGAAGCAGGGAGTGTAACCGATGAAAAGAAACCTCATGTGGCTCATGCTCATCAGCGCGTGCTTGATCAGTGGTCAGTGGTCAGTGGTCAGTGGTCAGAAACGACCGCTCTTGGACGACGGACGACGGACGACGGGCAACGGACAAGAGGCGCGCATCCAATTCGACCGCATTCCCAGCGAGATGGGGCTTTCACAAAATCTGATCACGTGCATTCTGCAAGACCGCCAAGGCTTCCTGTGGTTTGGCACCAAAGACGGATTGAATCGCTTTGATGGCTACAAATTCACTGTCTATCAGCACGACCCGTATGAACCGACGTCGCTCTCGGATAGTGCCATCAGCGCCTTGCATGAAGACCAAACTGGAAGGATGTGGGTTGGCACGCAGAACGGGCTGAATCTGTTCGACCGCAGCAAAGAAGTTTTTTATCGCCTCCTGCCCGATCCGAACAATCCCAACAGCCTGAGCCATCCGAGCGTCGGCGCCATCGCCGAAGACCGGGAGGGAGCAATCTGGATCGGCACCTTGGGCGGCGGCCTCAACAAGTTGGTGCTGCGCCCCCCGGCTGGTGGAAAAGCATCGGCGGCATCGTCCGGCGCGAACCCGTTAGAGGGCGCACGGTTCACACGCTTCACACACGATCCGAACAATCCGAACAGCTTGGGCAGTGATTTTGTCGGACAAGTCGTTGAGGACGGCAGAGGCACGGTCTGGGCTACGACGATGAAAGGCACGTTACCCCCAGCACAGGGCGGTTATTTGGTGACCCGCTTCCGCGGCGACGGAAGCCATCCGGCGTGGAACGATTGGCTGGAACGCGACGAATACAGAAAGTTCATCTGCCGGGGACGAAATGGCCGGGTCTGGATCGGGGTGGGATCAGCCTTGATTGAGTGGGATGCCATCGCCGAGAAGTTCACTCACCACCAGATTGATTTCAGCGCGATATCGGGAACGTCCTGGAAGCCGGAGGACAACTTTTGGCAGGCCGTCCGAGGGATGATGGAAGACCGCGCCGGAACCATCTGGATCGGATCGACCTGGGGACTGGCGCGGTTTGATCCGGGCATGGATACGATTGCCGCTTTCCGTTACGAGCCGGGCAATCCGCACAGCATTGCTGAGAGCGGTATCTATTCAATTTGTGAAGACAGCGGCGGCGTGCTATGGTTTGGCTCGAACGGCAATGGATTGTTCCGCTATGATCCCAAAGCTCAGCGCTTCACTCATCGCCATAGGGAGGGCGCAAAGCTCTCGCTCTGGCGCGGCACAAGCATCAGGTCATTGTGCCAGACGCGCGACGGTACGCTGTGGATTGGCACAGCAAACCTGCAACTACTGCGGATGAATCGCGTCACCGGTGAAGTGACACCGTTTCAGGTGGCTCAACCGAATGTCCCGCCCTTGGAATTGGTGTTCTCGATGTTACAAGACAGAACCGGCGCATTATGGATTGGCAGTTCGGAGGGGTTATTCCAGGTGGATTGGCGCGATGGAAAGCCCGGACAGATTTCCCGGTTTAAGCCCGATCCAGATGTGCCCAGAGGTTCCGGTCGTGATGATGTTTATAAAGTTATTGAAGACAGGTCTGGTGAGATTTGGATTGCGACGGCTAACGCACTGAGCCGTCTTGACCGCGCCATAGGACATTTCGTTAGCTACCTCTACGACGCGAGGGATCCGGACACGATTCCCGGAGACCCCTATACGTTCATCCACCAGGATCGGAACGGCATCTTCTGGCTCGGCGCTGAGGACGGGCTGCTGCGCTTTGACCCGCCAACCGCTGGCTTCAAACGCTACCGCAACAACCCGAACAATCCCTCCAGCCTAAGCCACAACGTGGTGCGCGCAATTGCGGAAGACCCGCTGGAGCCGGATAAAATTCTCTGGGTCGGCACTGCCGGCGGCGGACTCAATCGCTTCGATAAGGAGACCGAAACGTTCACGCACTTCACCGAAAAAGACGGGTTGCCCAATAACGTCGTCTATGCGATTCTGAGCGACGGAGAGGGCAATCTCTGGATGAGCACTAACCAGGGGCTAGCCAGATTCAATCCGCGCACGCGCCGGTTCAAAAACTTCGACATCAAAGACGGCTTGCAAGACAACGAATTCAACTCCTGCGCCTCTTTCAAAAGCGCTAGTGGCGAGTTGTTCTTCGGCGGCATCAGCGGCTTCAATGCGTTCTATCCCGAGGATGTCAGAGACAACCCGCACGCGCCACCGGTGGTCATCACGGATTTTCAAATCTTCAACCAATCCGTCTCGTTCAAGGATCCCGATTCGCCACTGAAGAAACCGATCACCGAAACCGGCGAGATCACGCTGTCTTATGAGCATAAAGTTTTTTCCTTTGAGTTCGCCGCGTTGGATTTCACGGAGCCGTCCAAGAATCAGTACGCGTACAAGATGGACGGCTTTGATAAAGACTGGCAGCCGGCGGGAACGAACCGCACGGCGACGTATACCAATCTCGATCCCGGCGAATATGTATTCCGGGTCAAAGCCTCGAACAACGATGGCGTTTGGAATGACGAAGGCGTGGCGATCAACGTTACGATTACGCCGCCGTGGTGGCGGACAGGTTGGGCGTATATGATCTATGCGCTGCTGTTGATTGTCGGTGGCGCGGCTGTAGATCGAATCCAGCGGCGACGCGTGATTAAGCGAGAGCGGGACCGAGCGCAACGGCGCGAAGCCGAGTTGATCCGCCAGCAGGCCGCGGAACTGGAGACGATTGACCGGATTGTCAAAGTGATCAACCGGACTGTGGATTTGGAGAGTCTCTTTCAGGCGTTACTGGAGCAGGGACTGAAGCTGGTGCCCCACGCCGAGCGTGCGACGGTGCTCATTTTCGACCACCAAGGGAAATGCTTCAAATTCGCCGCCACCGTCGGCTATGATCTCGAACAGCTCAAAGATATTTCTTTTACGCCGGAGGAAATGGTCGGCCGCTATACCACCGAATCAGAAGAAGTGGAACCGGGGGTGTACATCTTGCAGCATGTGAAAGACCTCGCGGGGGAGGAGAAAATAAGCGCCCAGCCGAGGGCGGCCGCGATGTTGATTATGGCGGTGGAGTGGGGCGGCACGCTGGAGGGCTATTTGGTGTTCGACAACTTGACGGATCTGGAGGCCTTCGACCGGTCGGACGCCCGACGGTTAAACCGCTTGCGGGAGCATGCGATTTCGGCCATTGCCAAAGCCAACACGTTGAAAACGCTGGAGGAGAAAAACCGGGAAATTGTCAAAACGCAAGCACAGTTGATTGTTCAGGAAAAACTGGCGTCGCTCGGCCAGCTCACCGCCGGCATCGCCCACGAGATCAAGAACCCGCTGAACTTCATCAACAACTTTGCTGCGCTGTCGGTGGAGATGGTGGATGAACTGCGGGAAGAACTGGACGCACACAAGGATAAGAAGGTCGCCGACATCGCTGGTGAGATTGAAGAGATCCTGAAGACCCTGCACCAGAACGCGGCGAAGATCACCGAGCATGGCCAGCGCGCCGACAGCATCGTGTACAGCATGTTGCAGCACTCGCGCGGCAAATCCGGCCAGCGCGAGATGACTGACATCAATCATCTGTTGGACGAAGCCGTGAACCTGACCTACCACGGCCTGCGCGCCCGCGATGCGTCCTTCGATATCACGATCGAAAAGACCTATGACGATTCCGTTGGCAAAATCGAAGTGGCGCCTCAAGACATCAGCCGCGCCTTTCTCAATATCCTCAACAACGCCTGCTATGCGGCGCAGGAGAAAAGCAAGCAGATGGGCGACAGCTTCTCCCCCAGGCTGTGGGTGCGTACCGAGCATCACGGCGAGGAGATAGAGATTCGCATTCGGGACAACGGCAATGGGATTCCACCGGCGATCAGGGATAAAATCTTCAATCCCTTCTTCACCACCAAGCCCGCCGGTCAGGGAACTGGCCTGGGCTTGTCCATCAGCCACGAACTGGTCGTTCAGGTCCATCAGGGAGAGATCATGGTGGAAACGCAGGAAGGAGAGTTTACGGAGTTCATTATCATCTTGCCGAAAAATGTGAACGAGGATAAGGGAGACCAATCATGACAATCCTGGTGGTAGACGACGAGCCGGATGTTCAGCCTCTGTTTGAGCAAAAGTTTAGGAAAGAGCGAAAAGCGGGAGTGCTTGACTTTCACTTTGCCTTTTCTGGAGAAGCGGCGCTGGACTACGTGCAGGATCAGGGCGGCGTGGATCTGGTGCTGATTCTCGCCGACATTAATATGCCGGGGATGAGCGGACTGGAGCTGCTAAAGCGAATCAAAGCACGATTCGCTCACTTAACGATCTATATGATCACCGCCTATGGGGATGAGAACAATTACCAGCAGGCGATGGCGTATGGTGCGGACGACTACATTACCAAACCCATTGACTTTGATGAGCTGAAGAACAAAATCGCAAACTTATATGGAAAGGCTCAGTAAGGAGAGAGATATGTCAGTCAAAATTTTGGTGGTGGATGATGAGCCCGATTTGGAGGCGTTGATCCGCCAGCGATTTAGAAAAAAGATCCAAACCCAGGAATTCCAGTTTATTTTTGCTTACAATGGCGTCGAGGCGCTGGAAAAGCTGCGGGAACATTCCGGGATCGACATCGTGTTGACGGATATCAATATGCCCGAAATGGATGGCCTCACCCTGCTTGAGAAACTCTCGGAACTCGATGTCTTGCTCAAAGCCGTTATCGTATCCGCTTATGGCGATATGGAAAATATCCGGACGGCGATGAACCGCGGGGCGTTTGACTTTCTCACCAAGCCGATTGATTTTCAGGATTTGGACATCACGATTGACAAAACGCTGCACGAATTAGCGGTGCTGAAGCAGGCGGTGCAAGCGCGCGACCAACTGCTGACCCTCCAGAAAGAATTGAGCGTGGCCACGAGCATCCAGCAATCCATTCTCCCCCGGACGTTCCCGCCCTTTCCTCATCGGCAAGAAGTGGAAATCTACGCTCAGATGGTCCCGGCCAGACAGGTGGGTGGTGATTTCTATGATTTCTTCCTCATTGATGAGGAGAGAATCGGATTTGTCATCGCTGACGTTTCAGGCAAGGGTGTGCCAGCGGCCATCTTCATGGCGATGAGTCGCGCGTTACTGAAGGCGACGGCGTTAACGGGCGTGCCAGCAGGTGAGTGTTTGCGCCACGTCAATCGTCTGCTTTGTCGCGAAAGTGATTCAGGGCTGTTCGTCACGCTGTTTTATGGGATTCTCCGAACTCCTACCGGAGAAGTGGAGTATAGTATTGCCGGCCACTCTCCTCCCTATCTCTTAGGGGTCCGCATCGCCCCCGTGGAATATAAAGGCGGCATGGTATTGGGTGTGATTGAGGACAATGAGTATCAGGTCGGGCGAATCGTTCTCCAGCCCGGTGACGGGCTTTTTCTCTACACCGATGGAGTGACCGAGGCCAGGGATGCTGACCAAAATTTTTTCTCCGAGCACCGCTTGACCGAGTTCCTGCAACGGATCAGTGACTCTTCCTTGCCAGAGATGATCCAGGGCGTTGTTGGTGAGGTGAAGAATTTTTCTGCCGGCGCACCTCAAACAGACGATATTACCATCCTGGCTATAAGGTACTGGGGTTCCGTCGGGCACCGGGATGGCAGCAATCATTCTTGATTAAGCCTTCCGGCCGGCTCTTGGGGAAATAAGACGCGGTCATAAAATTCTGCCAGCCTCAATGTGCGTTTATGATTTGATCGAGAGACGTTGTCTTATACTGTTTTACGTGACTTTTTGCACAAGATAGGGGGAGTAAAATAAAGGGCGGAGGGGAAGAAGAATGAGACGGATGAAATAGAGTCAGGAAGCGAACGTCCGGGAGCTGGAAGAGTGTCTCAAGCAGGAGAAAGACAAACGGGTCCACGAGCATCTGTTAGCCATCAAGTTGTTGTGGGAGGAGAAAACTGTATAGGAGATGGCAAACATAGTAAGAATTCAGGATGAATCCATGATCCTCTTGAAAGCCCTGATGACCTTCTCACACGGCTGGTTGTCCTTTCCTCCCCCCGCCACGGGTCCTCATCAGGCACTCGCCTCGTTTTTCAGCATCTCTGACTCGCTCAACCACTAGCCTTGAGAAATCCGGGCTAGAGTTTATCCAAGCGCAAAATCTCTGAATCCTCAGAAAAAGTGGCGCAGGCGTTCCCGCCTGTCGCGTTTTTCATCGTGTCTGGGCGTCGTCCCGGACGACATGAACAACTCCTCTGGAAATAAAAGCAGGCGCAGATTAACTGAAGAACAGATTCTTCAATCAGTCAATCAGTCAATCTGTGCTTATTTCCCATTGTTCGTGGCGTGCTGTTGCGCATGGGCGATTCCCTCTGACCTGATTTCCCGCCCGTTCCAATTCTACGGGGAAATGCCGTGGCCCTGAGCCTATTTGACACCTCTTGAGGTTGGAGTTATTCTACTGACTTGCTGAAACAAAAGAATTTCTCATAGCGTATCATCGCAGTGATTGAATCCAAAGTGTGACAATTGGTGAAATATGGCAGTAACACGTAAAAGAAAATTCATCATTTTTGGCGTCCTGGTCGTCATCTTAGCTGCCGTAGTGGCCTTCAGCGTGACCCGTAACCGGCAAGATGTCCCGACGGTCCAAGTGGAGCCAGTCAAGCAGCGTCCGTTGCTGGAAGCCAAGGTCACGGCGAATGGCGAGATTCGCCCGCTCAACTTCTACCAGCTCACATCCGAGGTAGCCGGACGCGTGCTGGAGATTTACGTCCGCGAAGGTGACGTCGTCAAAAAAGGCCAGCCGTTGCTGAAAATTGATTCAACGCAACTGGAAGCGAGCTTTGAAGGTGACAAAGCCACCTTGCGCGTCGCTCAATCAGATAAAGAAAACGCCGAGGTACAATTGATCGCGGCGCGTAACAATGTCTCCAGCGTTGAAGCATCGTTGGCAGCCGCCCGGTACGATTTGGAACGAGCTAAATCCGACGCCGCCCTTGCCAAGGAAGAGTTCGAGCGAGCGCAAAGATTGGTCGAACAGGAAATCTTCTCCAAAGCGCAATTTGATGCAGCGAAATTCCGTTATGAAGCGGCTCAAGCAGTGGTCCGCGCGCAACAATCCAGAATTGATCAACTGGAGGCGCAATTGCGTGACGCCAAAATCCGTATTGACGTGGCCAAGACGGCAATCAGTTCAGCCGAAGCCCGCATTGCTCAAGCTCGCGCGCGATTGCAAGGGGCAGCCGATCAATTCGCCAAAACCGAACAACGCGCTCCTATTGATGGCGTGATCGCCAGCTTGCCGATCAAAGTTGGACAATACGCGCTGACAACGTTTAATACCACGCCGCTGCTGACGATTGCGGATATGTCTCAGATCAACGTCGAAGTCCAAGTGGACGAAACCGACGTCACGAGCGTGCGACCGAACCAACCGGCCAAAATTAAAGTGGACGCGCTCGGCGACACCCAACTGGATGGGATCGTTAAAGAGGTCGGCCAAGCCCCAACCAGTCAAAGCGGCAGTATGGAAGCATTGGCCAGAACATCGCAGGAAGCGAAGGATTTCAAAGTCGTCATCAGCTTGACCAATTTGACGGAGGATGTGCGCAGCCGCCTCAAACCCGGCATGTCTGCCACAGCCACCATCACCACCGATTCGCGGCAAAACGTGATTGCCATCCCGCTGCAAGCGATTGTGCAACGCGAGCGACCGGACGCAGCCACCTCCGATCAAACAGGCACTAAACAAGAAGTGCAAGGCGTCTTCGTCGTGGAAAACAACAAAGTGCGCTTCCGCCCTGTCATCACCGGCATCATCGGAGAAACCGATATTGAAATCATCGAAGGATTAAAGGTCGGTGAAGAGATTGTGGTCGGGCCATACCGCGAACTGCGCAACCTCAAAGATGGCGCCGTGGTGAAGAAAGAAAAGAGCACGACCTCCGGCCCAACCAAATCTTAATCACGGGGAAATATCATGGCTGAATCACTCGCTACGCCCACGCTCACTCGACCTGAAGTGCCACACCGCGTTGTCACAGCGGCGCCGGCCGAGACGCTCATCCGCATGATTAACATCTGGCGCACGTACCCGATGGGTGAGGAGCAGGTCCACGCCTTGCGCGGCATCAATCTCAGTATCAGTCCAGGCGAGTACGTCGCCATCATTGGCCCTTCCGGCTCAGGCAAATCAACGATGATGAACTTGATCGGTTGCCTGGATACACCGACGCAAGGCCAATACTGGCTCAAAGGAAAACTGGTCAGCGAAATGGATGACGACGAGCTCGCTTATATCCGTAATCAGGAGATCGGGTTCGTTTTTCAACTCTTCAATCTGTTACCACGCGCGACAGCACTGCACAACGTTGAGCTGCCACTGATCTATGCCGGCGTTCCTGCCCACGAGCGCATCGAGCGAGCTAAGCAGGCGTTGGAAGCGGTTGATCTGGCCGATCGCATGCATCACAAACCCAATGAACTCTCCGGCGGCCAGCGACAACGTGTGGCGATTGCACGAGCGTTGGTCAACAATCCGTCCATTCTGCTGGCCGATGAACCGACCGGCGCGCTCGATACCAAAACCGGTATGGAGATCATGGCCTTGTTCGACCGATTGAATGAACAAGGCAACACGATCATCCTCGTCACGCACGAGCCAGACATTGCCAAGCATGCCCGTCGCATCATTCGATTGCGCGATGGGCGTATCGAGAGCGAGGAATATCAGTAGGGAGTGCCCTCGCTAGATCGGTTTGCGAACGAGTCCTGGGGCGTACGCTTCCAGCGTAATGAGCCCACAAGATGTAGGACCGCTAAGCCAAAGGCAACTAAAATCGCTCTAGCGACTTTCCCCTGGCAGCGCCCGCCTTCGGTGGGCTGATTCGGCCAAGCCAGTGGGCGCGTCCAAGATGAGCTCACTGACAAGCCGCCCTATGGTAGCAGGCACGGCGTGAAGGGTCTCGATATTCGATAGGAACCTGTGTAGTCCGTGAATCCGCGACCGAGCGCTCCACCTGTCACCTGCCCGATAAAGTTTTCCGGTGAACCGGCCGGATGCGCGTTCTGGTACTGACTGGCCTGAGCATCGTCTACCGGCTTAACGCCAAGATCAGGATAGAAGGTGCTGAATTGCGTATACACAGCAGCAGCCCACTTCCATTGGACGGTGACCTCCGGCGTGTCGGTCAAGATACGGCCCTTCCAAGTCACCAATGGAATTTGAGCCGGCAAAGGACTACGAACAGGAAATGTCACCCCAGCCAGGAAAACATCTCCACTGATGCCTGACGGCACCTGGGTGATCCAGGTGTTGCTCTCCAGATCAAACTCGGTCGTGGCCACGCTGACCGTCGGCGAAAAAGTAATCTGAGCCTTCGGAACAGGTACAATGTAAGTCGTGCCATTAGCCTTAAACTGGACCGTTGCATCGTCGAGTAGGAGTCTCATCGGCCTCGCGCCTAGCCCGCTCACCCTCACCGCGCTGTTGAACCAGATGAACCGACCGGCATGAATGGGATACTCATTGAAATTCGCCTGAAGAGCATAGGGAGGACAGTTGGAGGTACTACTGCGCGAAAACTGCAAATCGTCCATCAGAGCGATGCCACTAACAAAGATGCGCCCAATCAGATCATCCGATGCTTCAAACGCCAACGCTCTCCAGTGCCGAAATGGATAGCTGCTATCTGTTGCGTCGCCTAAGACCCTGCCAAGCACCCTCCCAGTCGCGCTCACTGCTTCCAACGATGCCTCATTGCAAGCAGCATAGAGAAACCTGACGGACCGGACTGGCGGATTGAAAAAAATCAAGGCGCCTGGCGCGGTTCTGGCATTCAGACCACACGGCTGAGGGCCTCCAAAGGAAAGATGCGCCGCTTTGTTGCCAGACGGGGGATTCTGAAACGTATGTCCGGCTTGCAGCACGTCCCACGCTATCCCATCGCCGTCATCAAACGTTTGAAACGAAACGCCGTGCTGAGCATAAAAATCACCGATGAGGTTGCCGTGACCAATCTGTTCAAAGTTAATCGTGATGTGTTGATCAGGAGCTTGTGTCTGGCCAATAGCGGACATGCCACACAACCCCATGATCAGGCATAAGCTGAGACCCAGCATGGATCTTTTCGTTATCATGTCTACCTCCTCCTCAACGTTGGATAAAGCAGATACAAATTGTCTCAACAGGGGCTGGCTCAGGACAATTGTATCTTTGCCTAAAAGCCTAGGGAAAACTGCTTGAGTTGCCCCAGAAAAATACCTACAAGTAGGTGGACAAAAGTTCTGGGACATTTGGAGGGACGGGACGTTTGTCCAGCTACTTCGCTACCATCGCGCGGGCGGCTGCCGCCGCTGCTCGGACTCAGCGCGCGTCCACACAGCAACGTCGCTCCAAACGTGCGTCACCGTAACACAAAAACACCACACGTCAGCGGGCATCCACACAGCGAGGCCCCTACAAAGAACGCGATCTTTTTCCCCCCATTTGGTATGAGAAGGGTTCAAGCACAAGCTTCCTGTCCTTGTTGCTGCTGCCGGTGATGACGCGCGACATAAAAAATAGGTGAGAAGGACTCACAAGCCCAGCCCCTCTCACCAAGAGACTGTCTCTTGACAAGTCACAGGTTACCTGACGCGTCGGACACGATGGTTAAATGTGTCGGTGAAAACAAAACTTCCATCCGGCAGCATGGCAATGTCGGTCGGTCCACGCAATTTGGCGTTCAGCGCCGGGCCGCCATCGCCCCAAAAGCCAATGTCGCCGGTTCCGACGATGGTCGCCACTCGGCCTGCCGCTTTATCGAGCTTTTTAATTTTGTTCGCCGATTGACCATCAGCGATGTAGACATTCCCTGCTGCATCAACAGCCACCGCCACCGGCAGGATGAACCGTGCTCGGGTGGCCCGTTCGTCCCTATCGCCTATCGTGCCATCGCCGGCGATCGTGTTGATCCTACCCGTGGCCGCTTCCACCATCCGAATGCGAAAATTTCTGCTATCGGCAATGATGATGTTTCCACTGCGATCCACGGCGACGTCCACCGGTCTCCACAACGAGGCTTGCCTGGCATCGGTGCCATCACCCGCGAACGAGCCTTTACAAGGATCATTGGGGCTGCACGGATCAGTCGGTCCGTCAGACGCGCCATTACCGGCAACAGTGGTGATGATCTGTGTTCGTGCGTCAACTTTTCGGATTCTTTGATTGCACGAATCGGCGATGTAAAGGTTGTCGGCGGCATCAACCGCCAACCCGCCGGGGAACTTCAATAGCGCTTGTGTGGCCGGTCCGTTATCGCCAAGGCTGCTGCCCCCGCCGGCATACGTAGTAATCAATCCCGTCGCCCGCTCAACGCGGCGGATGCGATGCCCAAACGAATTTGGATCATTTGCGTTAAAAAAGTACGGCAGTAACTCCGAGATGTAGATATTCCCCTTAGAATCTACCGCCAACCCAGCGACGCCGCCGATGCTGGCTTGTAGAGCCGGGCCACCATCGCCGCTAAATCCTAACGTTCCGTTCCCGGCTACCGTGGTGATCCTCCCATCTCTGGCATCAATTCGCCGGACACGACCCGTGCCTACTTCACCGACGTAGATATTGCCGTCAGCATCTGCTGCCACTGCCTGACATACATAGATGCCCGATTCCGTAGCCAGGCCGCCATCTCCGAAACTATTGATACCGCCAGCCACAGTTGTGATTACTCCCATTGTGTCAATTCGACGAACTCGATCGTTCTCAAAGTCGGCGATCAATAGGTTTCCAGATGGATCAACAGCAATGCCGGTTGGACGGCGAAACCGAGCTTCTCTGGCTGCCTTGGGATTATCGCCATCGAAATCACCGGTCACACCCGGCACTAAGGCCCATTCACCGCCGCCGGCGAGCGTGGAGATGGTCCCATCCGGAGTTAACCGGCGAATACGTTGGTTGTGTGTATCGGCGATGTAGACAATGCCTGCCGCGTCAACCGCCACATCTTGAGGGTAGTTCAAGCTCACCTGCCTCGCAGGCCCACTCTCGTCAGGCACAGTGGTCAGACCATTTTGAAAGCGACCGGCATCAACGATACCGGGCAAACATGTGCACGGATTCCCTCGCAAATCGCATTGCACCCTGAATCCGTCGCCGGCCACAGTGGAAAGCACACCGGACGGATCAACCTTACGAATGAGGTGAGCGCGCGTATCCGCAATGTACAAATTGCCCATCGCATCAAAGGCCAAGCCGGCCGGACTGACCGGCGTTCGCGTGGCTGGACCAACATAGAGCGGATCAAAGTTCCTCGGATTGCCATCACCAGCAAATGTGCTAATGACACCTGTCATTGCGCTAACACGGCGCACGCGAAAATTGTTGAAATCACCGATATAGAGATTACCCGCCGCGTCGAACGCCAGACCAACTGGGTTGTTCAAGTTGGCCATCGTCGCCGGACCACCATCACCGGCTGGAGACCTCGAATTTTGCGGCGGCGTGCCGTTGCCGGCGACCGTGCTGATGATTCCTGTGCGCGCGTCAACCCGGCGAACCCGATGGTTTCCGAAGTCAGCAATGTAGAGATTTCCTGAAGCGTCCAACGCAAGACCTTGAGGCCGATTCAAACTGGCCGCTGTCGCCGGGCCGCCGTCGCCGCTATAGCCAGACACCCCATTGCCGGCCACAGTAGTGATGACGCCGGTTCGGACATCAATGCGGCGGACCCGCTCGTAAAACTCTTCGGTGAAATAGATATTGCCGTCACGATCAGCAACCACATCGGTTGGACGATTGACCAATGCCCGCGTCGCGAGTCGCCCATCACCCACGCTTCCGCCAACGACGGTTGACACGGTCGCGCCAGCTTGAGCTTGTGGCCTAAGAGTCATCATTGGCAGCAAACAACTCGTGAGTAAAAATGCGTTGGTCAGTACTTTCACAGAACGTTTCATGACAGATGAACCCTCCTACACATTTCAAAGTTTCTCTTGACCATATAACAAGTTTTGGGTATATTAGGGGCGGATTTTGGAGTTGTCAACATCAAAACTAATGGAGGATAGATTATGAAGAAGTTGCTGGCTTTTGGTGGTCTTGCTTCGTCTGCGACAGTTTGGGCGATGACATCAATTCTTCCCCAGATTCTTGGGATCCTGCTCGTTCTGACGTTCCGCACGCTAATCCCTCCGGCAGCAGGGGTGCCGGGAACAAACGCCGGATATGGCTTCGTTAGCGGCGGCGTGGGCGCGACCCTGATTGACTTTATGCTTGCGTATTTCAGAGCTGGCGGGATCACGCAGAATGAAATGGTCATTGGTTTGTAAATGACTACTGTCTGGTCACCCTCCTTCGGTAGAAGTAACGAGAGGGGGGTGACCTGCGAATAATCATGGGTGAGGTTTGCGTATCTTCGTTGGGCCCTCGACCCTTTAGTTCGGAGGTAATATGAAATATCTGGTGACTCTAGGGCTAGTGTTCCCCAGCGTTGTGTTAGGGTTCGCTAATACCCTGCTGCCCTACGTCGGGATTATTGTCCTTATTGTCATGGGCGGACCGGCGGCCTTATTCGTCGGCGCAGGGGCTTATCTGTTCCAGTTCGTGTACGGCTATCTTGTCCAATCAGGTTTGTCTCCGTTTGAACTTTTTCTAGGTCTGTAAGACTGGGAAGCCATCGGGACGGACGCTAGAGTTTGCTTGTATACATAGGTTGTATGGGTTCTTGGATTCGCAGTCAGGTGACTGCTTTTTTTATTTGTGGTTATTTTCCTCTGATTTTTGCGGCAGGTGTTTTTATAACAGGCCCCTCAGTATCTTCAGGCCTCTTTCAGACATCGAGTTGGTCACCGACTAATGCGAATAACGCGCCGGCTTCTAGCCAAAAGCCGACGGCTGTGTGGACAGGGCGAGAGATGATCGTCTGGGGTGGTGCTAATTCTGCCGGTTTCGGCGTCAAAACCGGCGGCCGGTACAACCCTATTCTTGACGCGTGGATGGACACGAACAAAAACAAAGATCAAGTACCTGATGCGCGGATTCATCATACGGCTATCTGGACAGGCACGGAAATGATTGTCTGGGGCGGCGGCAATGCCACACGAGGTGTGCTTGGCGACGGCGGACATTACAACCCGACCCTGGACAGTTGGCAGCCGGTTGGAACAACTGGCGCGCCGGAAGCCCGGCAGGAACACACGGCTGTCTGGACCGGGCAAGAGATGATCATTTGGGGTGGCAAAAATAATGCCCGCTCCATCAAGTCAGGTGGCCGTTACAATCCTATCACCAAGCGTTGGAGCGAGGTCACCTTGACGAATGCGCCAACCGAACGCCGGGCTCATACGGCTGTGTGGACTGGTCAATTCATGATTGTCTGGGGCGGCGTCGGCGATAGGGACGTGCTACAAACGGGCGGCGTTTACGACCCTCGGACAAATACCTGGAAAGCAACAAACCTGATGAATGCGCCAGCAGCCAGAACGGAGCACACCGCCATCTGGACCGGCCAAGAAATGATCATCTGGGGTGGCCGAGGCGCCAGTGGAGCACTCAACGATGGTGCGCGATATAATCCCACAACTGATACATGGACTGCGATCACCACAAACAACGCGCCGACGGCGCGCGGAAACCACACTGCTGTGTGGACTGGCCGGGAAATGATTGTGTGGGGCGGTTCCAGCGGCGCAGCGTTTCTCTCTACTGGTGGACGATATGATCCGGTGACGAATCAATGGCGATCCACCAGCATGATGGGCGTGCCTTCAGATCGGGAACTGCATTGCGCCATCTGGACAGGCCGCGAGATGATTGTGTGGGGCGGCTTTGGACCACGCGCGCTATGTCGCCCTCCGCTTCCCTGTATCATGGCGCTGCAAACGGGCGCGTTGTATCGCCCTGATTTGGATATGGGAACCCCTTAGATGCCATCGCAGCATGGGCCTGAACGGTAAGACGACCGGGGCATTCCCTGAGCCGACCACACCTAGCTTCTTTGATTACGTCTTCATCGGCTGTGGAGCAGGTTTTCTGCTGACATTGGTGGAAGCTTTTGATCTTCACCGGAGCGTCGCTCCGTTCTTCACAACCAATCAAGAACGCTGGCGGTTTCTCGCGTATCTATCACCAACAGTCATCAGCATGACGCTGATGGGCGCGCTGGTTGGCGTGACGCTCACCGCTTGGGCTGCGTTTCGCCGTTGGGAGAATCAAATCTCACCGACCGACATCGCCAAGCGGTGGCTTTCTGCTGGCCTCAGAATGATTCTATTTGGCATCGGCGCAGCGGCCATGGCTATTGTTTTACGCCCCACGTTCATGGCAGTGGGGCGCCGTGTCTCAGCGCTCATGAAAGATCGGGTGCAGAGCTTGTTCCCCGACGGTTTTGAGTATGCCAAGTCAGTGTTTCATTGGATGCAAGCTCACCCTCTCATCATTCTCTGTGTCGTTCTTGTTCTGGTTGGACTAGCCATCCGCTGGGTTCTACGTCGTCGGGCTCTTCAAACAGTGCGTTTGTCGCTCGCGCAACGCTTGGTAGTGGCTTTGATCTTAGGCGCGTTGACCGTGGGCATTTACAGTGTGGATTCCCGCTACTTTTTCAGCCTGTATGATCGTTCCGTTCATCTGCCGCTTTTCTTGCTGCAACTCGGCTTGAGCTTTTTGACAGTCGCACTTTTGTATTTCACGTTTGGCAGGATAGAGCGACAACGCCAGCGCCGATGGGCTACCATAGGAATTTTCTTAACACTGGGGCTGGCGTGCTGGGCGCTCGTCCAACTGAGCGATGATCCGTCGCTGCGAGCCTTGTTCTGGAGTCGCAGCGTGCTGGCGCGACGAACTCTCGTGTTGCTCCAGTCCGTCACCGATTTTGACCGTGATGGTTTTGCTGCCATACTGGGCGGCGGCGATTGTGACAACCGCAATGCAGCCCGTCATCCATTGGCTCCCGAAATTCCGAACAACGGCCTCGACGATAATTGTCTGGGCGGTGACCTGAACCTTACGGACCAGGGATTGGGAATAAAGACAAATGAATCGGCGGTCGCGGGTCGGAAAACGACGCACAACTCACGACTCACGACTCACGAGCCACGAGCCACGAGCCACGACCCACGAGCCACGACCCACGAGCCACGAATCACGGATCGCGGATCACGCCCCACGAACTACGAACCACGAACCACGCCGGCGACTATCCTGCTGATTACCATTGACGCCCTGCGGGCTGATCATCTGGGTTGTTATGGTTATACGCGACCGACCAGCCCTCACCTAGACCGATTCACCCAGCATGGCCAACAGTTCGTCTACGCTTATGCGCAAGGCACAAATACTGGCCACTCGTTTGCATCCATGTTGCGTTCGGCCTATGGAGAGGACATCTTCGATGAGGATCGTCCAACCTTCGTTGAGTTATTGGCTGCTCATGGCTATCAAACGATTTCGTTCAGCGCCAAACGCATGCAGAAATGGCTGCGGGGCAAAACATGGGCGCGTTACAAACCAACGCTGCTAAAGGGCATGAACGTGCACGCGCACGAAGATCAGCTTGGACAATGGTCGGCAGACGAAATCACCGATGCGCTCATTGATTATTTCAATAGCCCGGACTCAGCCGGGCTGCAGTTCATCTGGGCTCACTATTTGGAGCCGCATTATCCGTATCGTCGCTACACAGAATTCGATTTTGGCTCAAGTCGGTTGGATCGTTATGATAGCGAAATTGCCTATACTGATCGGGCGTTGGGTCGCCTGTTTCAGTACTTTGATCAAACGCAGCGTTGGCGCAACACGTTGGTCATCATCTCATCGGATCATGGTGAAGCCTTCTTTGAACACGGGCAACAAGAACATAGCTCTCGCCCTTATCAAGAACAGATTCGGGTTCCGCTGCTCATGCGTTATCCGGGTCTGCTGCCGGCTCGCTTTGAGCAACCTGTCGGGCTGATTGACATCGGGCCAACCGTGCTGCGCTTCGCGGGTATTGCTGTGCCGTCAGCCTATGAAGGCATTGACTTGGCATCGCCTTCGCTCAACGAGCCACGAATCATTATCAGCGAGACGCCGCGCAATATACCCGAACCAAATTTCTATGTTTGGGCGATGATCCAAGGGTCGTGGAAGTTGATGTATGACATTGTCAGCAACACATTCGAGTTATATCACCTGGCCGAGGACCCACAGGAGCGACGCAATCTCATCGCCAGCCATCCAACCAAGGCCAGTGAAATGATAACCACGTTTGGGCGCTGGTTTGACTGGCAATCAACTCGCCCGATTCATTCCGGCGATTGGAACCTCAAACGCATGCTGAAAAAACCGCGTTGATGGTCAACTTGTTGAAAAGCCGGATAAGGGCAGGTACAATCCCTCAGCCCGGCTGTCAATGAAAGACCTGAAACGTGGCGCCCTTGATAAGGAGGAGCTTTGATTATGGTGAATCATCCACTCGCGCGATTGCAGGCGTTGCTGTGCAGCCTGATGGTGTTGGCTCAGACAACCGTCCATGCACAGCTTGGTTCGAGGAATGTTCAATTACTGAGCCGCGTCTTTCCCGGCCCGGCGTTTGATGTGCACGTGCAAGGCCGCTACGCTTACGTTACAACGGGCACCGGATTGATCATCGCCGACGTGAGCGATCCGACGCATCCGCGTTTGCTTTCGCATCTGTTTCTACCGGGTCCGGGGCTGGACATCGCGGCGTCAGGCTCGTTGGTCTTCGTGGCGTCCGGCGAAGCCGGTCTGCGTATCGTTGACGTGAGCGATCCAACCTCACCTCGAGAGCGCGGATTTCTAGCCATTCAACGGCCTGTGCAAGCCGTTGCCGTCAGCGGTAGCACCGCCTACATCGGCACAACCAGAAGCATTGATGTGGTGGATGTCAGTCATGTGGAACGACCTGCCATACTGGCGTCGCGGGCGATGCCGGATCAAGTGCTTGGCCTGACGATCAGCAACAACATCCTCTTTGTCTGCGCCAGTTTTCAAGGCGTGCTGCTGCTGGATGTCGGTCAACCAGCCCAACCACGACAGCTCAGCATTTTTGATCGGCCGATCAAAGCACACGATGTCGCCGTGGTCAACAACACGGCCTATGTAGCCGACGAATTCGGCGGCGTGCACATCGCCGACGTGAGCGCGCCGACATCGCCGAGATTCATCAGCTCGGCCACCACGGTGGGCGCGCGCGACGTGGCCGTGACTGGTTCATGGGTCTACGCGGTGGATGAATTGGCCGGGCTCATGGTGATTGACGCGAGTGACCCCGCTCAACCACGCCAGCTTGGACAATGGCCATTGCCAGATTTTTCCTACGGCCTCGCTCTCAGCGGATCAAACGCTTATGTTGCCACATCAGGAGCTGGTCTTCACATCTTTGACATCAGCCAAGTCAGCGAGCTCAGACAAGTCGGCCAATTGCCGACATCGGGAGCTGTCACTGGCATTGCGCTGGCAGAGCAGCGAGCGTATGTGTTGGACCTGACAAATGGCCTAACCATCCTCGATACAAGCGATCCGACGAAGCCGCGAATCATCGGCAGCGTGACGGTCTCGTCAACGCCAAGGGACATCGCTCTGTCGGGATCATTGGCCTATGTGGCGACGCTCGCCGGCGTGGAAATTTATGACCTCTCAGACGCCAGCAATCCTCGGCGGCGCGGTTCTGTGCACACCGAGAGCACGGCGCACGCGGTCGCCATCTCCCATCCTTACGTCTATGTGGCGGCCGGCTCGTCCGGACTGCGCATTGTTGACGCGAGCGATGCTGATCACCCGCGCGAAGTTGGATCGTTCAGCACGCCCAGCAGCGCCTTGGATGTGGCTGTTGACGGAACACGCGTCGCAGTCGTTGATGGCATCTCATTACAGGTTGTTGATGTGAGCGACCCAACCAAGCCCACAGGCTTGGTTGATCTTCGCCGCGCCGGCAATGCGGTCGGCGTGGCCATCTCTGGCGACACCGTCTACATTGCTGATCTACGAAACGGCGTGCGGATTGTTGACATCTCTGATCCAACCAAGCCACGCGCAGCCGGGCAGTTTTTCACCTCGGCAAGCGTGCGAAATCTGGCGCTAGTTGGCACACTCGTCTACGTGGCCGATACGGCCGGGCTCCGCGTAGTGGATATTGCCGAACTGAGCCAGCCAAAGGAAATCGGATCATTCACGATCCCACCGGTAGCGACTATTGACGTGCAGGTGCGTGGCAATGTGGCTTACCTGGCAGCCGGCGATCAAGGACTTTACATCTTGCAGTTTTCTCAGCCATAGCAATGGGTCGCCAGGCACGCGGTGAAGCAATCGCGACATCTGAAATGCTTAGCCAAGTAAGCAATCGCGACATCTGAAGTGCTTAGCAAAGTCGGACGATGCTGACTCGATCTACAGCCCGTGGCAGGCGCTGTGACACAGCCAGCCACGCCGAGCAAGCTGGTTCGCGCATTTGCGTAGCCGATCAACGACGCGGCACTCCAGCGGCGTAACGATCACAACGAGCTTCTCAGGCAAAGGAACGATACCATCGCTGTGAAGACGGCCATTCAACTCCTGCTGTATGCAACAACGATTCTCCTGGTTGGTCATGGCCTCTCACAAGTGATTTTTCGGCGCGCTGAATTGCCCCGGCTCCATCATCTCACGCTGACGCTTGGCTTCGGATTAGCTCTGACCCCACTGTTGATGTTCAATCTGGCACTCACCGGTGTGGCGTTGACAACACCTCACGTGTTATTGCTGTTAAGTCCTTTGATGGCGCTATCACTGGTTGTCGGTTGGAAGCAATGGCCCTTGGTAAACGCTCAGGCACGGATTGCTCCACTCTCATCATGGGAAAAAGCCATGCTGACACTCATCGCGGGCAGCGTGCTTTTCGCGTTCCTGTTGGCCATGTCAAAACCGTTCGACGTGTGGGATGCTGTCACCACGTGGGGATTCAAAGCCCAGGTGCTGTATCACGAACAAACTGTTTATGCCGAATCTTTGTTGGATCAAGCTGACGCCCTGACGCGAGTTCAACCACGACCGCAGTACCCGTTAGGTTGGCCGTTACAACAGCATCTGGCGGCGCTCATGCTCGGGCGCTTCGACGCAGCGCCGATCAAATTCACTGTCGGGCTCTTCTTCGGGCTGCTCATACTGGCGAGTTATACCACCGCTCGACTGTGGCTCCCCCGCCCACTGGCTCTGCTTGGCTGCGCGTTGTTGCTCTCGCTGCCATTCATTTACTACCAGAGCGTGTTTCGCATCGTGTTAGTTGGCGGCAAGAAAAGCGCCATTTTGGGCGGACTGGCAGATTTGCCGCTAGCCTGCTTTGCGTTATTGAGCCTGACGGCGTTGTATCGCTGGTTCGTTCACGCAGAAGCCGCTCAGCTCATCAGCGCGGCTGTGTTCAGCGCCGCTGCGGCATTCACCAAAAATGAAGGACTGGCGCTCTCGGTAATCATTCTGGCAATGCTTCCCTTCTTCATTTTTCATCATCGTCACACTCACAGGTGGCGTGCGTGGCTTCTCTTCGCTTCGATTTGGGCCATGCTGATCGGCCCCTGGCTCTGGTTCCGTCAACACCTGCCGGTTGAACAAGCTGTGGCGCGGCTCGAATGGAACATGGATGCCATCATTCGTCTTGGGCAAAACGCGCCGTCAGTGATAGGATTTTTCTTATCGGAAGCGGTCAATCTTTTTTCCTGGGGACTGATTTGGGTGCTGTGGCTCGTTCTCTCACTGCAACAATGGCGATTCATCCGAGAGACAGCGATCAAATACCTCTACATCATCATCCTTGGCTGTCTGGCAGCGGATATGCTGGTCGTGTCACTAGCGCCGGTGAGCAATATCAAGCGCGCGTTCTACGAGAGCCGCGCCATTGCCCGGCTGTTGTTTCAACTGGCTCCCATCGTCGTGTTTGTCATGCTTCATCTTCTACACCAGCACTGGCGTGAGCCGATTCAACGGGCATCATCGCCGCGCTCAGAGGAATCGCCTTAATCAAAGCAACGTGACAAAAGTTCGTGGCGTTTTTGGAGTGCTGCGACGTGTCGCAGCTTTGGCCGGAAAGTGGTGACACGTCACCGCACTCCACAACGTCCCGTCCCTCCAACCCGTCCCCCAAAATGTCCCAGAACGTTTGTCCACCTACTAAGGACCCTGAAGGAAGTTGCCTTGTCTTTGCTGACGCAATGGACTATTATCACGGCTGCCTGACCCGGCGGGCAAACATTCCTGAGGAGGCACTATGAAGAAACAATCTACCATGATGGTTTCTGGAGTATTTCTCATGTTACTTTGCATGTGGATGCTGCTCGATGGAAGCCCATCAGCAGCTCAAGCGGTGCTGACTGTGTCGAAAACGCCTGGCGCAGCGGCGTTCACCACCATTCAAGCAGCAATTGACGCGGCCAATCCCGGCGATACGATCTTGATCATGGATAGCGCCGACTATCCGGAGCATTTAAGGCTGGCCAAGAATAATGTGACGCTGCAAGCAGCCGAAGGGCAGTCACCGACGATTTCCGGTCGGCCCGGCGCGCCTGACACACTGGATACACTGGATGTCAGCGGGACCAATGGTGTGACGATTCGCGGTATCCGATTCACGAGTGGCAGTGATGATGCGATCACAGCCAGCCCCGGCCCAGGCGCGACCAACCTGACGGTCGAAAACTGCGTCTTTGAATCGCTCAACGACATTGGGGTGATCCTCAACAATAATTCCACCGGCACAGTCCGCAACAACATATTTCGGCGACTGGGCACTGGCACGAATCGAGCGGGTCTGGGCATGTCAGTGCTCAATGGCTCGAACGTCGTCGTTGAAGGGAACACATTTGATGATTTGCTGGGCGCCGGCATTCAGGTCAATGTGGCCACGGCAACGATTCGGAACAATACGTTTCGTGGCGGCCCAATGAACGGTCAGTTCTCTGACGGTGTTCAACTGGTTCGCTCAACGGCGACAGTGGTCCGCAATCGCTTCATTGACATTGGTCGGATTGCCATTGGCACCTTCACGCCGCAGGATGATCCGACGCCCCGAGTGACCAGCTCGGTGACGATCATCAACAACCTCATCTTTAATAGCGGCACGTTCAATCCGAATGCCGGTTTTGGATTCCAACTGGTCGGCACCAGCAATACGCGCCACAATTTTACGCTGATCAACAACACGGTGGCCGATAACGCCGTTTGCGCCATCCTCTATGCGCTAAACACGGGTGGATCGTCTGTTCTGCTTGTGAACAATATCCTATCGGGTTCAGGTGGGCCATTTGACATCTTATTCACGCAGCAAGCGGCTAGTCGCGGTCCGCGTGAACTGACGGCGCGTAACAACCTAGTTGATCGAGACCCGATTATGATTGTGGGCACGAATGGCAACATCACGGGCGATCCACGCTACGTTGCTCCGCTCAATGGCAACTATGGTGTCCAAGCTGGTTCGCCTGTCATTGACGCTGGCGATGACAGTGTCCAGGGCTTGCCAGAAACCGATATTGCCGGGAACCCGCGACGGGCTGGAAGAGCAGTGGACATTGGCGCGTATGAATTCCAACAACCCTAGATCAGGCGCTCGGCCTCAGACTGAGCCACATCATGGAAAGCTAGGCCTGAGCGTATACGATCGACATCCGAAGTTCGTTACTCGACGGCTCGCGTCAAGGGCGGCCTCACGCCACTTGACGCCACGTCCATGTTGACATCAGAAGTCCGTCATTCGACAGCTCGGTTGCGCTCCGGTGGCAAACTGATGTTTGGTTGGTCTAGCCGCAGCGTCGTGTGTTCGGTGACGCTCACGGGCGGCGACGGTTCCACATACGATGTTGGGGTCGCAATCTGTGGAGGCGTCGGCAGGGGCGTCACATGTGATTCTCTTGGCCAACGAAATTCCAGTGTACGTTTCGGCGTCGCCCAGAGCGTCGCGCTGGCAATTTGACCAAGCCCCTTAAACAGCACAATAAGGCCGATGGCAGCAAATGCCCAACTCTTGAAGAACAACAAGAAGAAAAGCGCCAATCCAAGTCCGGTGAACGCCGTGCGCAGGCCATGACGTGCTTGCTCTAACCGACGACGTTCCTCTCTGATGTCATCTATTGAAGCCGGAGAGGAGCTGGATGAAACGCTCATGCTTTGCATTAATGCCGCCAGATTATAGCCACATGATTTGCAAAACCGCTGGGTCGGCGCTGCTTGTCGTCCACAATTGGGGCAATACATAATGTTTCTCCTCCGGTCAATGATTCACTTAAAGCCTAGCAAATTCCCCCGTGGACGGCAAGCAACGACCAATTTACCCCTTGTCACGAACAACGATGACAGCAACACTGACCTGGACGGCAAGCAACGAGCAACTTGTCCCTTGTCACTGATTGTGGCTTGCCACTACACTTTCGCTTCATTTTCGTGTGAGTGAGCAACCATGATGAAGAACTTGGTTGTCGGCCTGATTCTGATTGCCAGTGTGGTCAGTCCAAGCCTGCATGCAGCCGGTCAAGACTCGTCTCAGACGTCACAATCTCAGAAGAGTCCCCCTGTTCCGCCGGTCTATTTCGATAGCCTGCTCAACGGCCTGCAAATCTTGATTGTCGAGCGACCCGGTCCATCGGACGCGGTGATCGGGTTCACCATCAAGAAAGGTTCTGCCTTCGATCTTGTTGGCAAGGAAGGCTCGGCGGATTTGCTGGCTCGACTCGTGCTGCGTGGCTCGCAAACCGTCAATGACCGGCCGCTCTCGCAGCTCTTTCAGGAACTTGACACCAAAGCGGATGTTCTCGTCACGTTAGACATGACCCGCTTCACCTTCCAAACGCCGGTCAAGAATCTACCCTACGTGTTCCCTATTTTGGCCGAGATTCTGACGCGCTCGGTCTTTCCTGAAACCGATGTGACGCAAGTGAAGCAACAACGATTGGCTGAGTTGCGGCAGGCCAATCAGAGCCTACTGGCGCAAGCCCAAGCCGAATGTATGAAGCTCATTTTTGCGCGTCACCCATACGCGCGACCGGTTGAAGGCACAGCCGCCACGTATGAGACGATCACCCCGGCAGACTTATCACGCCATCACCGACGGTTCTATCTATCCAACGATTCGATTCTGACCGTTGTCGGCAACGTGTCTGCTCAAGCCGTCATGCAGTTAATTCGACCGACGTTCGGAGCAATGCGAAAAGGCAAGGTTGTGCCCAGCACATTTGTCGCGCCGACACCACCGACTGGCATTCAGATCAAATTGTTTGATCGTCCCCAGATGCGTGAAGCGGCTATATGTGTGGGCTATCTGACGCGCGGGCGTGATGCCGACTCCTATCTTCCGCTGGTGCTGCTCAATCAGGCGCTAGTCCAACTATTGCAGCAGTCCGCCAATGCGTTTGCGCCGGAGCAAGTGACGATCACAAACTCGCTGAACATTCACCGACTGGCCGGCGCAGTGACGATCACAGCCAACGCGCCGGCGCGACTGGGACCGACCGTCCTGACCAATCTGTTCAAAATGCTGGAACGGGCGCGGGAGATTTCTGCGCCGGAGCTGAGCGCGACAAAATCGTCACTGGCCACACACGTCGCGGCTCAGGTGCAAACTCATCGTCAACTTGCCGATCAGCTTCAGGACATCGAATTGTACGGCCTGGCACGGGATTACATCGTGGCATTTCAGCAGCGTCTCGACCAGATCACGCTCCAACAGGTGAAGAATGTCGCTTCTGACATTCTCTCGACAACAAATGCCCACGTTGTGGTCATCGGCCCTGCGGCTGAGTTAGCTGAGCCGTTGAAATCAGT
This sequence comes from Blastocatellia bacterium, assembly GCA_025054955.1. Classification (NCBI taxonomy): domain Bacteria; kingdom Pseudomonadati; phylum Acidobacteriota; class Blastocatellia; species Blastocatellia bacterium. The sequence goes on from JANWZE010000130.1 coordinate 34,857, forward strand.
CGGAACAGTAGAACTCGTCAAATGAGACCGGATGTCATGCACGCAGCAGGACGCGCGCCGGCGCGCCATCGCCATCTTTGATCTTGAGCGGCAGACAAAACATATCGTAATCGCCCGGCTCGACCTCGCGCAGGTTAAGTCCTTCGATGATGATGACGCCATTGCAGAGCAGCGTCTGATGCACTGTGAATTCTTCGCAGGGATATTGATCAACAGAGAGGTAATCAATGCCGACTACTTTGATGCCGCTCTCCACCAAGTACTGAGCCGCATCAGCGGTCAAGTGGACGTATTTCTGCACAAACTCGCCGCTATCCCATAAGTAGGAATTCCGGGTTTTGAACAACACGCGCATGACGTCGGCCAGATCATGCTCCTGCAGGTGCTCGGCTGTAATCGCCATGCCGCTGGCAAATTCAATCACGCGCGTGCGGCCGATGAGCCACTCTGGCGGAATTTGATCAACGGTAATCCCCTCTTTGACGAAATGAGATGGGGCATCCACGTGCGTGCCCGTATGAGACCCGAAGCTGTAATAGCTCGTGTTGGACAGATCACCCTGATCAAGCTGTTGTTTGCGTTCAATGACCACGGCAGGGTCACCGGGATACAAAGGCGTTTGCGAGGATAAAGTGACCGTCACATCATAAATCTTCATGCATCATTACCTCTGTTCCCACAAACGGGTTGCGAATAGTAATGGCCTTGCTGTCTCCTGTCAAGTTCGCTTCTGGAAAGCGTTTTCTTGACAAGTTCAGCGTACCGCCTTTATAGTGCTATACCTCATGAGCACGATCAACTCTCAAACAAGCAACGTGGGTGAGGGCGTCTCTCTGTCGCTCACGAAGCGAGAACCGCCGCAGATGAAAAGCACGACCGTTCTGTGCGTGCGGCGCGACGGTCAGGTTGTGATGGCGGCGGATGGACAAGTCACGTTCAATCACACGGTGATGAAATCAACAGCTCGTAAAGTGCGTCGGTTATACAACGGCCAGATTCTGGCCGGATTTGCCGGTTCCACATCGGATGCAATCACCTTGTTTGAACGGTTTGAATCGAAGCTGGAAGAATACCGCGGGCAATTGAGTCGCGCGGCCGTTGAACTGGGCAAAACGTGGCGCACGGATAAGTATCTGCGACATCTGGAAGCGATGTTGTTAGTCGCTGACCAAAAACTGTCGCTGGTGCTCTCGGGCACGGGTGATGTGATTGAACCAGACCATCAGGTCATTGCCATTGGCTCTGGCGGCCCATACGCCATGGCGGCGGCTCGCGCGCTGTACGAGCACACTGCATTGACAGCTCGTCAAATCGCTCAAGAAGCCATGCGCATTACCAGCCAAATCTGCATCTATACCAACGATCAGTTCATCTTTGAGGAGTTATAGTCCAAAAGCGTTATGGTGATCTATGTGACTGGCGGCGAAGAAACCACGCCGATGCTTGATGAATTGACGCCTCGTCAGATTGTCCAAGAATTGGACAAATACGTGGTTGGCCAACAGGCCGCCAAAAAGGCGGTAGCCATCGCGTTGCGCAACCGGATTCGGCGGCAACGGCTCTCACCCGACGTGGCCGAAGACGTGTTGCCGAAAAACATTCTGATGATCGGACCGACCGGCGTGGGCAAGACGGAAATTGCGCGACGCTTGGCTCGGTTGTCCAACTCGCCGATGATCAAGGTTGAAGCCTCCAAGTACACGGAAGTCGGCTATGTCGGTCGCGATGTTGAATCAATGATTCGTGACCTGGTCGAGATGGCCGTGGACATGGTACGCGCGCAAAAAACAGCAGAAATCCAGGAGAAAGCTGAACGCAATGTGGAAGAACGCCTGCTCGACCTGTTGCTGCCGTCGAACCGACGCGGCGCGCGCCGCGCCTCTGACGAGGATGCGGAAAGCGATGACGAACAGGACGCATGGACGCCCCCGCTAGAGCCCTACGAAGCAGACCATCTGCAACGCACCCGCGAGAAACTCCGTCAGCAACTGCGCGAGGGCAAACTCGACAGCCGACAGGTGGAGATGGAAGTCCGCGAAAAGTTCTATCCGACGTTTGAAATCTTCACCAGTCAAGGCATCGAGCAAATGGACGTCAACATTCAAGACATGATCCCAGGCCTCTTCGGCGCCGGACGAAAGAAACGGCGCCGCATGCGCGTTGACGAAGCCCGCGAATACCTGCTGCAAGAAGAGGAACAACGACTGATTGACATGGACCAGGTGGCGCGTCAGGCGCTGGAGATGGTTGAACAATCGGGCATCGTCTTCCTCGATGAAATTGACAAGATCGCCGGACGTGAGTCCGGCCACGGACCCGATGTCTCACGCGAAGGCGTCCAACGCGACCTGCTCCCCATGATTGAAGGCACAACCGTCAGCACACGCTACGGCACTGTGCGCACTGATCACATTCTGTTCATTGCCGCCGGCGCGTTTCACGTGTCGAAACCCTCAGACCTCATCCCTGAATTACAAGGCCGCTTCCCAATCCGCGTCGAGCTAGACCCGCTCACTGTGGACGATTTCAAGCGCATTCTACGCGAGCCCAAGAATTCACTCATCAAACAATACAAAGCCTTGCTTGAAACCGATGGTATCACCTTGAACTTCACCGACGACGCTATTGATTCAATGGCTGAGTTTGCGTTTGCCGTTAATGAACAGACGGAAAATATCGGCGCGCGCCGCTTGCAGACGATCATGGAAAAAGTGCTCGAAGACATCGCCTTTGAGGCTCCGGACCTGGAGAACAAAGAACAGACGATAGATGCCGAGTACGTTCGCCGAAAACTGGCCGATATTGCGAAGAATCAGGATTTGAGTCGGTACATCTTGTGAACGCGCAAATCTCAGCTCTCAGTTTTCAAGTCTCAGGCCTCTCCAACACAGCGGGAGAGGACTTGTGTCGTCGTCACCGCACTCGCTCAGTCCAACACCGGTTGCGATGGAAGAGCTATTGGTCTCTGGTCTATGGTCTGCTTTCTGTGCTCTGCTTATCGGGCTGCGGTAAAGTTGGCGACCCGCTGCCGCCAGCGCCGCGGCTGCCACTGCGTACTCGAGAACTGGCCATCTTCCAGCGTGGTCCCTTGCTTGTGTTACGATGGCCTAATCCCAATGCGCAGACCCTTGAATCACTAGGGTTCAACCTGAGTCGCATTGACGTCTACCGCGTGATCGAGTCGGCCAGCTCAACCGAAGCTGCGCTCACCGAAGAAGAGTTTGCTACCCAAGCCTCACTCATCGGTTCAGTAGATGAAGCGCGACTACGGAGCACGGCCGCCGGCGCTGAATTGCTTTTTGCTGATGGCCCGCTGACGCACTTCAATCGGCGCCACTACTACGCGATTCGTTATGTCAGCACGCGCGGGCAAAGCGCGGCGCTATCCAATATCGTTCATGCGGTCCCGGTGGGCAGCGTCGCAGTCGCGCCCAAAGGGCTCGTCGCCACCGATCAAGCGCAAGGCGTCATCGCTTTATCGTGGACAGCGCCAGCGGTCAATATTGACGGTTCCACGCCGGCTTCTGTGTTGGGATACAATGTCTACCGTCGAACAGCAAATCAGCTCCAACTGGGCCTCCCGCTCAATGGGACCACGCCCGTTCCCTCAACCGAATTTCTCGACCGGCAATTTGAGTATGGCAGCGAGTACGTTTATGTCGTCCGCGCCATCTCGCGGAGTCACACGGGCGAGATCATCGAAAGCGACGACTCCGAATTCGTCTCCCACATGCCACGCGATCACTTCGCGCCGGCAACCCCTGAAGGGCTTACAGCCGGTTCAGCCAACGCCGTCATCAGCCTCTTCTGGACAGCCAATAATGAACCGGACCTGGCCGGCTACAACATCTACCGCGCGGAACGAGCTGACGCGCCCGATGCTGAATGGATCAAATTAAATCCTCAGATTCACACACGCATCACGTTCCGCGATGAGACGACTGTGCGTGGAAAAACTTACTTCTATCGCATCGTAGCGGTAGACCGAGCCGGCAATAGCAGCCGCCCAACGCCTGTCATCGAGCAACAAGCGCAGTAACTGAAGCTGTTCGATTCCCCGCGCCGTCACGCGCCGCCGTTTGACCTTTCACCACCCGATGTTCTATCGTTTTTGCGTGATTCTATCAGCATGAGGAAGCCGATGACGGACAACATACTCTTCGCCTTGCTGATCGTTAGCGCATTGAGCTGGAACCTGGCGTCTAGCTCGGCTCAGACCAAGCCTGGCGAGAAAGCTTATCCGGTCGGCCCGTTGAGTCAGGACGAAGTCATGACGTTTAATCCTGAATATCGCCAACGGGTCGTCAGCTACAAACCAAAGCGTGGAGCCATTGACTTTCTTCGCCATTTTTCTGCTCCTGTCACCATAGAAGTTTTCTACGGCGGTTGGTGCAGCGATAGCCGAGATCATGTGCCCAGCTTCATCAAAGTGATAGAACAGGCTGACAATCCGAATTTCTCTGTCAGCTTCGTAGCAGTGGATGAGAACAAGCAAGAACCCGGCGGATCAACTCAGTGGCGGCACATCGAGCGGGTGCCCACGTTCGTCGTCTCCGTTGCAGGTCGTGAAATCGGGCGTATCATTGAAACGCCGAAAGGCACGGTTGAAGAGCACCTCGTGAAGATTCTCAAGCTAGCTGCTCGCCAACCGCGGTGAATGTCATTGACGAAACGATGAAGGTTCAAAGATGAATCTTGAAATTGGAATCACCGAACATAGGGAGAAGCACAAGCAAGGGTTGTTGACGCAACCGCTCGGCCCGTCCCGCCGCAGCCAATGCGCCTGTTCGCGTGAGGCATGGCTGTGCTTCGACTGGTTTGACCCTACGCAGGTCGCAAACATGGGCAAAAGCGTTTCAGTGGCTGCCCTATCAGATAGATTGTGAAATAGGAAAAAACCTATGTCGGACCTGTTTTCCGGTGTGACGCCGCTCATGATCTTCTTAGGGATCACTGCACTTGGTTTTTGCTATTTGCTGGTGAGCCTGTTGATCGGCGACTGGGGAGAGCATGACGTGGGGCTCAACCACGACGTCGAGAGCGGCCACGGCATTGCCGAACATGGGCACGAAGGTCCCAGTTTCGTCAACAGCCGTGTCATCAGTGTGTTCATCACGGCGTTTGGGGCGCTGGGCGCCATCGCCACCTACGCAGGAGTCGGCGTGCTGGTCAGCTCATTGTGTGGCGTGATAGGTGGATTGGCGCTTGGTTGGTTGGTCTATGCATTTGGTCGGTTCCTCTATTCGCAGCAAGCTTCCAGTGAGATTTCCGTGCATGATCTGCTTGGACAATTAGCCACGGTAACGGTGACCATCCCACGCAATGGCTTGGGACAAGTGCGCTGCGTGATGGGAGAGACCGTAATCGAAAAAATTGCTCGCTCTGATGATGGAAGCGAAATCCCATTCAGCACGCTGGTGCGCATTGATGATATTCATCCAGATTTTGTCGTTGTGCGACGCGCGGATGTCATAGACGCAGAGTTCACGGTTGGACGCTTGTTCGATAAATCGTGAACATGCCGTCTTCACTACCGAACGACGAGCGACATACGGAGAGCCGAAAGGAAGACTCGCCCTCTAATCGCTTGTGTTGAGTTTTTGGATAAGGGAGGACATGTATGGAATTAGGCAGTTTATTTATTCCGATGATGGTTCTCATCATCCTCTTGACGGTGCTCATCGCCGGCATGCTGCTGGCACGCAATTACATCAAGGTAGCCCCCAACGAGGTGGCTGTGTTCAGCGGTCGCAAACGCACGCTGCCCGATGGAAAAACGGTCGGCTACCGTTTGGTCAAGGGCGGCGCTAGCTTGCGCATTCCGCTCTTGGAAAAGGTGGATTACCTTTCGCTCAACGTCCTAACGATTCCGCTGGAGATCAAACGCGCCTACACATTGATGGGCGTGCCGGTGTCGGTCAAGGCCGTGGCGAACGTCAAAATCAAGAGCGATGATGTGTCACTGCAAGCAGCGGCCGAGCGGTTTCTCGGCGTTGATCAAGATGAAATGCACAAGGTCATCTTCCAAACCTTGGAAGGTCATTTGCGATCTATTTTGGGGACGTTGACGGTTGAAGAAATTAACGGCGACCGGCAGAGCTTCGCGCAGAAGTTGACCTCCGAAGCCGCAGTGGACCTGGAGCGCATGGGTATTGGCGTGGATGTGCTGACCATACAAGAGATCAGCGACGAACACGACTACCTGGATTCGCTCGGCAAAAAACGGACGGCTGAAGTGAAACGTGATGCTGAAATCGGCAAGGCAGAGGCTGACCGTGACGCGAAAATCAAATCGTCGCTGGCCTACCAAGAGGGAGAAAAGGTTCGATTGGAAGCAGAGGCCAATATCGCGCAAGCTCAACGTGACTTGGAAATCAAGAAAGCTCGGTATCTGGCTGAAATCGAATCGGAGCGCGCTCGCGCTGAGCAGGCCGGGCCACTGGCTCGCGCACAAGCTCAACAGGCAGTCGTGGCCGAGGAAGTCAAAGTCGAACGGATTCGCACACAGGAACAAATCGGCGTGCAGGAACAAGAAGTCCAGCGAAAATCCCGCGAGCTGGAAGCCACGGTGGAACGACCGGCAGAAGCGCAGAAAAATGCAGCCATCCTGAAAGCCGAAGCAGCCAAGCAAGCGGCTATCTTAGAAGCCGAGGGCAAAAAACAAGCGTTGATCGCCATTGCTGAAGCCGAGCAAGAACGACTGGAGAAAGAGGGACTGGGCCGCGCGGCAGCCATTGAGGCCGAAGGCAAAGCTGAAGCGGCGAAGATCGAAGCGATCGGCCTGGCACAGGCCAAAGCCATCGAAGCGCAGGGCCTGGCCGAGGCTGCGGCGATTCTGAAGAAAGCTGATGCCTGGAAGCAATTCAATGAGGCTGCGCGATTGCAAACGATCTTGGAGAAATTGCCGAGCATTTTGCAGGCTTCCACCGGCATCTTCGGCGCGGTGGCCGCTCCCTTGGGCAATATTGACAAGGTCATCGTGATCGAACAAGGCAACGGCTCCACTTCACAAAGCGGCGTGACCCGATTCGCCAACAATGCCCCGGCATTAATCTTCAACCTGTTGCAGCAGCTCCAAGCCCTCGGATTGAATCTGCCCGAGATCATGAATCAACTCGGTATCAAACAAACAAATCAGCCGGTAGCGGTCGCTGAATCGCTGAGCGAGCCGGGACCTCCAACGTCCTGATGAGGGATTGCGACGGAACGAAAGCATCCAGAACTCAGGAGACAGGAGCCGGGAAGCGCGAATCAAAGACTCATTTCAAAACGGATTGGCGTCTCGTTGCGGGCGACCACGGCGAGCCGTCTCTGCGTCTCAGCGGGCGCTGCTAGGTAAAGACACAACTGAAAATCGCTATGGAGGAAATCACCGTTGCTGCCCGGCACGTTGGTTCATCTTTTTCGTCTTCAGGCATACGCTTGACGGCTTCAGCAGAAAATCACCGTTGTCGTCCGGCACGTTGGTTCATCGGCCGCAGCTTGACTTCCAGTTCATGTTGCAAAATTTCTTCCCAGAGCGCCTGAATCCGTTCAGCATCAGTCACCGGATTGAGGAAAAGTCCTATCTGCCGGTCATAATCAATTTTCTTCTGGGGATCAGGCTCACGGTCATGCTTCTGTTGCAGGTCAGAGAGAATTTGCTGTCTTTGATCCTCGCTCGTGAGGGTCGTTGGATCAATGAATGAGTGATCCGGCGCGTTGAGCGTGGCAAGCCGCTGCAGGGCGCGCGGATCAATGCTCAACACATCAACATGGACAGCGCGATTGACCGGCTCACGCAGGATTTGCCGGAATCGGACCACGCCCTCTTTCTCGGCCTGTCGGCAGCCAGCTTCAATGGCGGCCAGATCGGCGCCAGCCAGATCAAACACAGCTCGATCGGTCGCATGTGGCGTACCGGTCGGCGCGTTTACGATGTAACCGCGCGCGCGCAATCCCATCAGGGTCGGCAGCCATGAATCCGGATCGTCCAGACGCATCTGATCACGGCGCGGCAACGCAATCGCATCGGACGGACGAGCATGGTTGTAACGTCGCGCGAGTTCGTAGATCACATCGAGCTGATCGTGTGGGCTACGGTAGCCTGAACTCATCTGTGTTCCCGCCGGCAAATACGGCAACAAGATGGCGAACGTGAGACGTCGGGAAAAGTCTTCTTTTCTCACCAAGTCATCATAATATCGCCTTAGGTCTTCCAAGGGATCGCCTGGCGCTTGCTTTTGCAGTGGAACTGCCCAGGAAGGCTTCTGCTCAAGCATCGGCGACGGCTCGACCTGCTGAGCCGGGGCGTCGAATTCTTCCGGCCAACAGGCGTCGAAAAAGACAACCGCTGACATGACAACGGTCAGTCCGATCCACACGACATTTCCTCGTGTGAATATCCGCTGTAGCGTGAAGATCTGCCGTGCTCTCATGAGGCAAATTCCTATCCGCTCTTCGCCTTGGGCGCGCTCGGCGCCTTGGCCTCGCCTGGCAATCACTGGATGGCTCATGCCCGTTCTCGGCATCGGCTGCCGGCCTCCAGCGGCGAGCGATTTGATCATCACTGCAACCGCTGTGCCGTCGGTCAACGCATATCCATCCGTACCGCCTGGCTCAAACCAAAAGAGAGCAACTGTAACGTCGGGAAATACATAATCAAAAGATTTTCCGAACCGCCGAAGTGGTGAGCGCCGGCGCTCGCGCAATGGAAGTTTCACTCTTGAAACATCATGCTCAACGGCGCCGCCTGTTGATCGGAACAAGCCGATGAAGAAAGCGGTGACATGCGCTCTTCAAGCAAACAAAAAGGCATGCCCGAAGGATTTTTCGGACATGCCTCCGAGTTTGAGGATTGTGTTACTACCGATCTAGCGTGATTTGACTGCCGCCTTTGACGCCTTCAACGGGTTCTTGACGCCCGTGCCGACAGTGGCCATGCGCTTGGCATACTCAGCGCAATCATGTTGGGCAGCTCGCTCCCGGTAATATGATTCCCGATCAACGCCCTGCGCAATGTAGGCCACCACCGTGAACATGGCGGCGCACTTGGGACAGGTCAATCGCACTGTCCGTGCTGACATCCGTCTTGCCATAGGTCTTTGCTTTCTCCTCTACGATTTGTCAAGCAATGTCATTGACGAGTGCACGCCAATAACAAGAAGAGGAATGCTGCCAGAGGCAATCGGCTTTGTCAATGGTCATCGCCTTGAGCGAGCTTTGTCAATCCTCATTGCCTTGAGTGACGGAAAGCCAGGCCACGCTCTTACGCCGGTTACCGCACATTGATGACCGCCAATGTGCGCTCGCGGATTGTGATGCCACCAGACAGCCCAGCCCGACGGCCTTGAATGCGAACTTGATGGACGCCAGGACCCACATTGCGTGCGATGAACACCAGCGTGCTATTGCGCGTCTCGTTCTGATTGAAACCAACCAGGAAATTCCGCAACGTGACTTCGCCAGGCTCAACTTGCACACCGTCAACCAAACACCGTGTGATAACCGAGGTTGCGGTGCTGGTAATCGTCAAAAAGTTTTCGGCAGAAAACATGATGATCAGGTCGCCGCCCGGCAGCGGTTGCGTATTGACCACCATGCCGGGAATATCTTCAAAGTCATTTGATCGAACTGTGTATTCGTCTCTTGCTGCGACAGTGGCGCCCGGCGTTTGTACAAGCGCGACGCTGGCTGAATTAACGCTTTGGTTATTCAAAAATGTGGTAACGATGCTGGAAACGAGCACATTCAAGAGCACAATCAGCAGAATCGCATAGAGTTTTTTCCTGCACATGGTTTCCTCCACTGGTTAATTTCTTCCGGGCCGCGCTTATTCTATCAAACTCATCAGCCGAAGCAAGCAGGATTTCAGACACACCGAGAGCTCGATCCACTCCATCTTCAATAAGAGCGGGCGGCGACGGGCTTTGCCGCCGCCGCTTGAAAAAACCTCTCTGCGGAAGGAGCGTCGTTCGCCCTCGGAAAAATTAGCGATTACTGAAAAATCGGCCGACCAAACCGGCTACGTCGTCCAGCGCGCTGCCATCCTTATCCGCATCCAAAAAGCTACTCACCAATCCCAACCAATTCGACGATTGCGCTGCCGCTGCTTGCGTCTGCTCACCTAGCATGGAAGCTAATCCATTAGCATCCAGCCCCTCTTGGCGCACGCTCTTGCCCAGCGCACCCATGACGATTGGGGCAACCAGTTGAAGAAGGCGGCTCACCGTATCAACATTGAGGCCTGTTCCCTGCGACAAACCAGCGGCGACAGAATCGGTATGACCGCCGAGCACATGACCCAAGATGCCCGCGCCATTACCAGCCCTGGGGTTGCCGTTGCCGGCCTGTGGATTGGCAAGGAATCCAGCAATATCGTCAAAGATACTGCCATCATGATCACGATCCAGCGCCTGAAACAACGACGAAGCGCCATCGGGATTCGACGCATTATTGGCGAGCGCCTGCATTAACACCGGCACAGCGGCTGAAACTGCGCTGCCGACGCTGTTTTCATCTGCGCCAAGCATTTGACTGAGCTGTTGCACACCGCCACTTTGCAATTGCTCCATAACCATATCCATGATAGAACTCATAACTTACTCTCCTTCGTGTTTGATGTAAGCTCGGAAGCAGGATATGAGGGTTGTGCGTTTCCGTTGATGTGGACTTATCTTCCTCCCATCCCCTTCCTCGACGCCCGCTAGAATAATGCGCGAGCAACGGCAAGTCAAGCGAGACGTTCATCAAGAGCGCAAGCGAGGAAGTAGAAGTTTTTACGGCATGTGATCTCACTGACCTGTGACGCTTTTGCGACAATGCGCCGGCGTACCAACCCACGCTTGACGCAGAACCAACGCGGGAGCGTATGTCTATTGCAGGAACCGTCCCCATGCGATTGCATGCCACGAAGCATGAAAATGAAGCACAGGCGGGAACGCCTATGCCACATTCTGACAGGGATCGCCCATGGGCGGAGGCTCGCCACGATGGATGAAAACGTGGGAGCACCCTTGCAATTAGGAAATCCGAAATCCGAAGATCGAAATCCGAAACGTTTCGGATTTGGGATTTCGTGCTTCGAATTTCCCCCGCGGGGGCAGGGCGCGCGCTCCTAGTGATTTTCGCACGAGGACAAGTCAACCGGTTGCCCGGAGGCTGTCATAGCTCTTTTTGTCGGGTAACCAGCAGAGAGTTATTTTGAGCGAAGCGACGACAGGCCCGCGTGTGGCATTTGCCCACCTTAGTTGGCAAAATTCCCCACCTGACGCGATCTCGTGAAGCCGAGCTGAGCTTGAAGAACTTTGTAGACAAATCGGACTAATTGACTCCAATTGCTCAACAACGAAGCGCTTATCTAGCGTTGCCTTGGTTCGTCCTAACCAGGCGCCGAAAAATCCAAACGTTTCGGCACAGGACTTGCCCAGCAGCTACCGAAAGCAAAAAAGTGAAGGAGCAACGATGCAGTTGACACGTGCCGCCGATTATGGGGTGAGAGTGATGATTCACTTAGCCAGTCTCCCCAAGGGCGCGCGAGTGAAGCGCGACGAATTGGCTGAGGCGGCAGGTGTGCCTGAGAGCTTTATGTCAAAGGTGCTGCAACGATTGGTCAGAGCGCGATTGATTTTTTCTCGCCGGGGAACACAAGGAGGGTTCCAGTTAGGCGTTGCCAGCGAGAACGTCTCACTGCTCGATGTGGTCGAAGCGATCGAAGGGCCTATTGAACTGAACCTGTGCCTCATCTCAAAGGACTCCTGCGAGCGCGCCCTGTGGTGTCCGGCGCACTCGGTATGGGCGGAGGCGCAGGCGGCTCTGGTCAATGTCCTGAAGAGCGCCTCGTTGGCCAAGCTGGCCGCTGAGGCAGCGGCGCGCCGGGCAATGGTTGAGCGGCACGGTCATGACCCGTTGAGTCAGGCTCATGGCAATCAGATATGTCGTGATGATAACTGGCAGAGATGAGGAGAGGTGCACATGGAACTCACCTGGATTGCCATTGCCGCCAGTTTGTTCATGGGCGCTGGGGCGATCTGTGTCTTCATCTTTGCTGTGAACAAGGACTACTTCCGCGATTTGGAGAATGTCAAATATCAGGTCTTCTGGTCAGATGTGGAAGAGCTAGTTGATTCATCGAGGGAGGAACGAAACGATGAGCATGACCAAGAAAGCGATTCATAAACCAACCGCCGCTGAAGACGAGCTCACCACGCGTCGCCGGTTTTTGACGTGGCTCAGTGGCGTCGGACTGGTTGGGTCAGCAATCATCAGCATTTTTTCAAATCTCATCTTCATCAAGCCGCGAGCCACCTACGGCGAGCCGAACCGATTTCCGATCGGCAGGCCGGAAGAGTTCCCGCCCGGCACGCGCATCTCGATTGATGACAAGCGCGTTTGTATCGTGCGCGAAGGCAACCGGCTGGCGGCGATTTCCACGACGTGCACACATCTGGGGTGCATCGTGGCTGCCTCAGAGACGGGCTTTGCCTGTCCTTGCCATGGGTCGCGCTTCGATCAAGATGGCAACGTGACAGGTGGACCCGCGCCCAAGCCGTTGCCCTGGTATCAAGTCAACCTTGCGCCCAACGGCGAGCTGGAAGTTGATAAAGACACAGAAGTGCCACCGGGAACTTACATCACAGTTTGACGGAAAGGGGACGATCATGGTTCAGAGAGTTCGTCGCAACGGTCTCTTTGGTGTGCTGAAGGATTTGCCCCGCAACATCTGGGACTCGATCTTTCGTCATCCGCTGCCATCATCTGATTTGGGACGCGCACAAACGAGCTTCACCAATTTCTTTTTGCACATCCATCCTGTCAAGGTTCATCGGCACACACTCCGTCCGACCTACACCTTCGGACTTGGACTGATCTCTTTCTTCTTGTTCTTGATTTTGACGGTGACCGGCATTCTGCTGATGTTCTATTACGTGCCGTCAACCACGCAGGCGTATGACCGGATGCTGGATTTGCGCGGTTCGGTAGCGTTTGGCACGTTCTTGCGCAATATGCACCGCTGGTCGGCTCATGGGATGGTAGCGGCCGTCTTCCTGCACATGTGCCGTGTATTCTTCACCGGGTCCTATCAGTCGCCGCGCGAGTTCAACTGGGTCATCGGGGTGCTCCTCTTCCTCGTGACGTTGTTCATGAGTTTCACTGGCTACTTGTTGCCGTGGGACCAACTGGCGTTCTGGGCCATCACGGTGGGCACGTCCATTGCTGCCTACGCGCCCGTGTTCGGCCAGGAGATCAGATTCCTGTTGCTTGGCGACAACACGGTTGGTCAGGAGGCGCTGCTACGGTTCTACGTCTTGCATGTGGCGGTGCTGCCATTGATCCTCAGTTTGCTGGTGGCTGTTCACTTCTGGCGCATTCGTAAAGATGGCGGCCTCTCCCGCCCGCCGGAGGCTGACACCGAATTGTTTGAGTCGCAAGCACAGACTGATGAACCCGTCAGGGAGATTGAGCCGGCGTCGGCGACGTTGGCCGCCGGCGTGGGCGCACCGGTAGGCGACACCACGACCGGGATGATGGGCGTCGTCAAGCGACGCTATGGTATCCAAGGGTTGGTACGCGGCCCCTTCACCACGATTGGCAACGTGCCGGACAATTCGGTATTCAGTTGGCCGCATCTGTTCATGGCTGAATTGTTCGTCTTCGTCTTGACGGTGGCGGGCGTGCTGGTCGTCTCGTTTTTCTTCGCCGCGCCGTTGGAAGAGCCGGTTAATGTGCAGCACCCGCCGAACCCGGCCAAAGCGCCGTGGTACTTTCTCGGCCTGCAAGAGATGGTCAGCTACTCAGCTTTCTGGGGCGGCGTGGGAATTCCAACCATCGAGGTGCTGATCTTGTTGTTGGTTCCCTACATTGATCGTCGCGTGCGCGGCGTGGGTCGCTGGTTTGCCCGCGAGCGGTTGTTACCGAACACGTTGTTTCTGATCTTTGCTCTGACCAATGTGATCCTGATCATCATTGGCACATTCTTCCGGGGGCCAAATTGGGAATTTGTTTCCCCCTGGTGAGAGGATCAGCCACGAATGAATACACATGAACACGCACAAAGCCAACATTCGACTTCAGAAACGACCAACTGTCGGCGGTCTGAAGTCCGATGTCTGAAGCCTGATGTCCGACTCTCTGAAGTCTGATCTCTGATTGTTGAGGAGTGAGCGTATGCGAGTGGCGCTGGCCATTTCGAGTTTTGTCGCTTTGATCATACATGGAATTGTCTTTTATGACCAATTCTTTCACCAGTGGGAAGACCACCAGACGGCCTACTTTGAGCAAGCGCGTGGGCTAGCTACGAAGGATGCCGAACGCGCGGCGCTGGAAGGGCGTCGCCCACGCATTGAACAAATCATCGTCACGCAATTCGGCGAAGCGCGTGTAGACCGGTGTACCACGTGCCATATCGCGATAGATGACCCGCGATTCAAAGCTCATGCCGAGCCGTTGCGCACGCACCCTAATTCGGAGGCGCTGGGAGACACGTTTGTCAATGGCCGTTGGGAGCGGCGACACAAGTTTTCTGATTTCGGCTGCACGGTCTGTCACGATGGGCAAGGGCGTGGGCTGGAAACATTCTATGCGCATGGCGAGGATCACTTCTGGCCAGAACCGCTGCTGGGCTACACGACGCAAGAGACGTGGCGAGCGGAGTTCAAACCGAAGCTCCTCGGCAAAGAGTTCATGCAAGCCAATTGTGCCCAGTGCCACACCGAAGAAAATTTCAAGAGCACGCCTCTGGTCTCGCGTGGTCGGCAGCTCTTCTTTGAAAAGAATTGCTACGGCTGCCATCGCATCGAAGGGATGTCCACGGGCACACTCGGACCCGATTTAACGGAAGTCGGCAAAAAGTTCAAGCTCGATTATCTGTGGGAATCTATCGTCGAGCCACGCGCCAATAGCGCCGTCTCTTCTATGCCGAAGTTTAACCTGAGCGACGAGGACGTTAAATCGCTCGTCGTGTTCCTCAAGAGCCGGCGCGGGATGAACTTTGCTGAAACGTCGCTCGAGCGGTATCGCGCACGAATACGAGAGAGCAAGGTCGAGCCGGCCACCCAACCCACAACCGAAGTGGCCGGTGTGAGCGCGGCCGCCCGTGGCGAGCGGCTGATCAATGAGCGCGCGTGCGCCGCCTGCCACAAGATTGGCGATCGTGACGGCGGGATCGCGCCCGATCTTTCGTTTGAAGGTCTGCTCAGAGACGAGTCGTGGCTGATGGATCACTTCCGCGATCCGCGCTCGCGTGTGCCGGATTCGATCATGCCGGCGTTCGGGTTCTCCGATAGCGAATTCCTTTCGATGACACAATACCTGAAGAGCCTGACAACGCCGCCGCCGACGGCGACGCCCGCCGAGGCATATAAAAATCTCTGCGCACGCTGCCACGGCGAGAAAGGCGATGGGCACGGCCTGATCGCTCTCTATCTGGACCCATACCCGCGCGATTTGACCAAGGTCGCCTTCATGAATAGCAAGCCAGAAGAGCGATTCATCATGTCCATCAAAGAAGGTGTGCCTGGCACGTCCATGCCGGCATGGGGGAAAGTGCTTAACGACGCGCAGATTCGCGACCTGCTCAATTACATTTGGCAAACCTTCGTGCGCGAGCCGCGCCGGGAGCTGAAAGCGCGGAACGTGCCGGCGCACAATCCGGTCGCGATGAGCGGCGAATCGGTCGCGCGCGGTGAGCGAATCTACTTGCAGCGGTGCACAGGGTGCCACGGGCGGAAAGCTGATGGCAAGGGGCCAAATTCACTGGACATCCTGCCCCGCCCACGCAATCTGCGCAACCGCGATTTCATCAATAGCGTCAGTGATCGCCGATTGTTCGACGCCATCATGTACGGCGTGCAAGGAACCGCCATGCCGCCGTGGATTGACTATGGGCTGTCGCAAAACGATGTCGGCGACCTGGTCAATTATCTCAGAAGTTTGAATCAAACCAATTAGCACAGCCAACGAGTCTGTGCCGCTGGGGAGGTACTATGCAGACAGAGAAAGAACTCCAAGCTGAAAGAGAAGCCGCCATCTCTCGCATGCATGAGGACACCACCGCCAAATTTTTTCTCGTGAGCTCTATCACATACTTTTTCATCGTCGGCATCGTGGCCATCACGATTGCGGCCAAATTCGTCTGGCCGCAACTGCTCGGGACAGTCGCGCCGTTGTCGTATGGTCGGTTGCGCGCGCTGCATGTCAACGGGATGCTCTTTGGCTGGCTGCTCGCGGCCAGCATGGGCTTGACGTACTACGTTGTGCCACGACTGTGCGGCGTCAAATTGTGGAGTGAAAAGCTCGGCGTAGCAACCGCCGTGCTGTGGAATGTGATCGTACTGGGCGCCGTCGTCTCGATGCTGGCCGGGTGGAACCAGGGATTGGAGTATGCTGAGCTGCCGCTGCCACTCGATGTGCTGGTGGTGATTGCTTGGGTGATGTTCGGCGTGAACATCTTTGCCACGGTTGCGGCGCGGAAATATCAGCAGATGTACGTGACCATCTGGTACGTAATGGGCTGCATCTTGTGGACGGCGTTTGTTTACCTGACAGGCAACTTCGCGGTGCTGTTCACCACCGGCGTGAATCAAGCGAATTTGAATTGGATGTACGTGCACAACGCTGTCGGGTTGATCTTCACACCGATCGGCTTGGCGCTGGCTTACTACTTCATCCCGAAAGCATCGAACACGCCGCTGTTCAGTCACAAGCTTTCGATGATCGGCTTCTGGTCGCTGGCGTTCGTCTACGTGTGGACCGGCGCGCACCACATGCTCCATGGGCCGATCTCGCAGTGGCTGCAGACGATTGCCATTGTCTTCTCGGTCATGCTGCTGATTCCTGTGTGGGCTGTGGTTTATAACTTCTTCGCCACGATGAAGGGGCAGTGGCATCAACTGCGCGATAATGTGCCGCTGAAGTTCCTCATGTCGGGTGTCGTGTTCTACCTGCTCACCTGTTTCCAAGGGCCGATGCACAGTTTGCGCTCGGTCAACGCCATAGTTTCTAAGACCGATTGGATTCCCGGTCACGCGCACATGGCGGTGCTCGGCGCCTTCTCGTTCTTTGCCATTGCCGGCAGCTATTACATCGTCCCACGCATGTTCAAAACAAAGCTGCATTCGGACGCGCTGGCCAATTGGAGTTTTTGGTTGTTCCTGATCGGTGGATTAGGATTTTTCGTGACGCTCTGGCTGGGTGGCTTCTGGCAAGGCTGGCAGTGGAACAATCCGGCGATTCCGTTCATTGATACAGTAGTGGCGTTGAAACCGGTGTGGACGGTGCGCTTCTTCTCCGGCGTGTTGATGTTCCTCGGTATCGTCACCTTTGCTTACAACATCCTGGCCACGATGGTTGGCGCGAAGCCAGCGAAAGCAGCGGCCGCATGACGAAGGAGGAAAAAACCCGGGAGCGCGCTTGCAAGCGTGTCGCCTGTCGAAGGTGAAACGGGGCAGACAAGATGCCTACGCTCCCAGCGCATTGATGTAAGGAGGCAGATATGTTGCGAAAAGCCGATTTCAGTGCTGTGGCGCTCGTCGCGGGCGCCCTGATTCTGTTTTTCATTGGTGGACTGCTGACGACCGTGGTTCCACCGCTGGTGGATAAGAGTTGGGCTAAGCCATTTGAAAATGCCGATCCGAGCCGCGGACCAACGGGCAAGCTCCGACCACTGACCGAACAAGAGCTGAAAGGCCGCGCCATCTACATCCGTGAAGGCTGCTGGTACTGCCACACACAACAGACGCGCACGTTGCTCGCCGACACGAAACGATCGGGTTGGAGAGGTGTGGACTCGCCCATCTCAACGCCCGATGAGTTCGTGTACGACAACCCGCACCTGTTCGGCACCAAACGCACCGGCCCAGACCTATCGCGCGTTGGTGGCAAGTACGACACGCAGTGGCATCGGACGCACTTCCGCAATCCGCGTGATTTGGTGCCTGGCTCGATCATGCCGCCATATCCTTGGATCGCCAACAACGAAGAAGAGTTTCAAGCGATTGTAGCGTACTTGCAATCGCTCGGTCGCGCCAAGCAGTGGCGGCCCGAGAACGATTATGAGAAATAGCCATTGGTTATCGGTTACTTGTTATTGTCATTGGTTGCTGCTCGAGCATGGTCTGAGGCAAACGACGAACAACGAGTAACAAATCACAAGGGATGGCCTTATGCGAGATTATGTTTATCCGAGCATCTTCTTTGCGTATTTCTTCTTCGCCTTATTGCTCATCGGCGCGATCATCTTCTTCTTGCGGTCATTCAAAGATGGCTATTGGGGACCTGACGGCGAGTCGCCCAAGTACCGGATGCTTGCTGATGATGATCGCGTGGACGAAGAGGCGAACAAAACCGCCTGAGGAGGTAAGTATGGCCGAGACTCAACCCCAACAGGAGATCAAAGAGTATGCCGACGGCTGGATCACCGAGCGCAAGGGCACAGATGTGCCGACGTTCTTGAAGGTGGCCTTCATTGTCATTGCTGGCGGCTGTCTGGCGTATTTCTTCATCTACATGTATGGCGAGACGACGCACGAGGATCGTGGCATCCTGGTGCAGCAATTCAATGAGGTGACGCAATCATCGCCGGCGCTGATGTACATTGTGGCGGCGTTAGCGCTGATCTACGGCATCATCGTCGTTAGCTTTGCCTGGAGAAAATTTCACGAGGACTAACGGACGACAATGAACAAAAAGCCCTACGAGCTGGACGTGCCGGATGGCACCGATTACTGGATCAAGATGATCAAGTGCCAGGACGCCTGCCCTGTGCACACCGACGCATGCGGGTACGTGACGGCGATCGCCGAAGGACGCTATGAAGACGCATATCGGCTGGCACGGGCGACGAATCCGTTTGCTTCGATCTGTGGGCGCGTCTGTGGGGCGCCGTGCGAGGTCAACTGCCGGCGTGGCGACATTGATGCGCCGATCACGATCCGCGCGCTCAAGCGATTCGTGACCGAGAAGTTCGGCCCGGAGACCGGCGACTATCAGTTCTATCTCGACGCCTGCGACAAACGCATGTTGCCGCCGGGTCGCGGCGATTATGAAAAGGTCGCCGTGGTGGGCGCTGGAGTCTCCGGGCTCACGGTAGCTCACGATCTGGCACAACTCGGTTACCGGGTGACCGTCTTTGAAGCGCACACCAAACCGGGCGGCATGCTCACAGTGGGCGTGCCAGTGTTTCGCTTGCCGCGTGAGCTGGTCGAGCATGAGATCAATGCCATCCTCTCGCTCGGCGTGGAACTCAAGTGCAATATGCGCCTGGGTCGCGATTTCACCATCAGCGATCTGAGGCGCCAGGGATACAAAGCCATATTCCTCGGCGTCGGTCTGCCCAAAGGGCGGAAGCTGCCAATTCCCGGTTTCGACTTGCCACAGGTTTACGATGGGATGGATTTCCTACGCGCCTTCAATGAAGGCACGCCGCTGCCGCTGGGCAAACGTGTTGTTGTCATCGGCGGTGGCAACGTGGCGTATGATGTTGCCCGCTCAGCGCTTCGTCCGGTGCAACAGGTCATGAGCGAAGAGGCCGCCTCGGACATCGAGCGAGGAGAACGCATCGCGTATGATGTGGCGCGTTCAGCCCTGCGCCTCAGCGGCGACAAAGAAGTTCATATCGTCTGTCTGGAGCAACGCCACGAGATGCCCGCCGACGAGACGGAAATTCTTGAAGGCGAAGAAGAGGGCCTCATCCTGCACAACGCGCGTGGTCCGAAGGAAATCCTCAGCAGTAACGGCGCCGTCACCGGCCTGCGAACGATCCGATGCGTGTCGGTCTTCGATGCCGAGAGACGTTTCAATCCCACATTTGATGAATCTCATGTCGAAGACATCCCTGCCGACACGATTATCTTTGCGATCGGCCAAACCTCGGACCTCTCGTTTCTCTCGCCAGAAGATGGCGTCGAAGTCGAGCGTGGGTTGATTAAAGTTGATCCAGAGACTTATCAAACCAGCGCCCCCGACGTCTTCGCCTGCGGCGACATTGCGCACGGCCCGCGACTCTTTATTCACGCCATCGCGTCGGCTCAGATCGCAGCGCGCTCGATGCACGACTACTTGCGCGGCACGCGAACCGACGTGGTGGTGCGCAAACGCTGGCTGCCCGCTGATTACACCATGCTCGAAGGTTGGGAGCGGCTGGAGCGCCGCCACCCGCCAGTCGTGGAAGCTGAACGACGGATCGCCTCACTCGATACGATTGAAGCGCCGTTTCCTGAAGCCGAAGCGCAGCAACAAGCGTCACGCTGTTTGCGCTGCAACATCAACACCGTGTTTGACACCGATATTTGCATCGCCTGCAATGGCTGCGTGGACATCTGTCCTCAGAATATCATCCGGCTCGTGGGCCTTCATCAATTGCGCATGGAGGAACGCTTGATGAAGCTCGCCGCGGAAACGTTCGGCATCACGCTCGCCGATTTGGAGACGTTGAGCGATCAGGAACTGGATCAACTCGGCGGCGTGATGTTGAAAGACGAGACGACGTGCATTCGCTGTGCGCTGTGCGCATCGCGCTGTCCGACCCACGCGATCAAAATGAAACGATTTGAGTTCTACCGGGAGTGCGTGACGGTTCCGGTCAGGAATCCGAAGATCAAATATGAATAGCCCACTACAACGCTGCAAATTTCTCGGTGATCGCCCCTCGGATGTCAGTCTGTGCAGATGGCCCGCTCTGGCCACCTGCGCCTCCAGCTCATCGCCTTGCGGGCGGTCGGAGAACGGCGCTCCGGTGATGGTTCTCCACCGACTTGTTGCAGCAAGCAAATTCTCTGCGGCCATGCGCGTCTTCTATGGGTAACGTTACACTATGACGCTCTTGGAATTTTATCTCATCTTCAGCTTTGGGCTCCTGAGCAGCCTTCACTGCGTGCAGATGTGCGGGCCGATCGTCCTCTCCTACAGCTTGCCGCTTGGCTCACACGCAACCGGCAATTCACGCCGACGGCGCGCTAACGTGCTCGTTGCCCACCTTTCATACAATCTCGGACGCATTGTGACTTACATGACGCTTGGCGCCGTGGGCGGATTGACCGGCGGAACAATCGGGTTAATCGGACAACTGGCCGGCATCGAGAATGTGGTGGCGATCATCGTTGGAGGACTCATGGTGCTAACCGGTCTGGTGATGCTCGATCTGATGCCGCTTACGGCCATTCAGCGATTTGATCCGCTTCGCTTCACCATGCGCCTGTTCCGACCGCTGAATTGTCAAATCGCCTCGCCAACTGTAGCCAGCAAGTTTCGTCTGGGATTGATGCTTGGTTTTCTTCCATGTGGACTGGTGTATGCGGCGCTGCTCAAAGCTATCGCCTCGGCGACGCCACTTGGCGGGGCGCTGACCATGTTCGCATTCGGCTTGGGCACGGTCGGCGCGTTGCTGGCCGTTGGATTGTGCTCCTCCGCGTTCAGTCTGAAATTGGGACGCTGGGGAACACGACTGGCAGCGGTGAGCGTGACGTTGCTCGGCGCTTTTTTGATTTGGCGCGGCGTGATGGCCGCACCACTGCTCGGCCATGGCGACGCTCCGTGCTGCCATCACTGAGGGTTGTCTTGTGAAGAATGACTCAACGTCGGTCATAACGAAACCGGTCAAACCACGACCAACATGCCCGCCGGCGGCCAAAACCTCAGGGCAGCCATCGGCCCAGACCCTCCCTAAGGGCATCTCGTATCACCGCCTACGCAAGGCGGTTCATCTGATCTGCGTCATCATCTTCATCGCGCTGCCATTCTTTGACGTAATGCGGTTTGACATTCCGCGCCAACGATTTTATTTCGCTGGCTACGAGCTGTGGATCAATGAATTCGGCATCATCTTTTTCGCGCTGATGTTCCTGCTGTTCCTCATCGCGGCAGTTTCGATCTTTTATGGGCGATTTTACTGCGGCTATCTCTGTCCGCAGTTGATCTTCAGCGAAGCATCCATTGCGATTGAGGAGCGCATCCGGCGTTTCATCAACAAACGCTTCATTGACCTGAAGGCCCGACAACGCCAACGGATCAGTCGCGCGCTTTTCTATCTGGCGCTCGGCGTGGTGTCGGTGTTTCTGGCCTTCGTGTTCATCTCATACTTCGTTGAGCCACGCGATCTGTTTTGGCGACTCATGTCACTGGACATCAAGACGGCAGGCGGCATCGCAGGCGCCACGACGACGCTGATCACCTTTCTGGACTTCACATTGGTTCGACAACGATTCTGCACGAGCGTGTGCCCATACGGGTATCTGCAAGGCATGCTCTCGGATGACAATACGCTGATCGTGCATTACCGCGATGAAAACCGTGAGTGCATCGAATGCAAGAAGTGCGTGCGCGTGTGCGAAATGGGGATTGACATTCGCACGTCGCCCTACCAGATCGAGTGCATTCACTGCGGCGAGTGCATTGACGCCTGCGCCGAGGTGCTTGGCAAGCTCGGTAAACAAGGACTGATTCACTATGCATGGGGCGAGCATGGCGAGTTGTTGCAAGAAAAGAAACCGGTTTGGTATCGCCGGCTGGGCCTGCGAGACGCCAAGCGAGTGGTCATCTTGCTAGTGGTGCTGTTTTATGGCGCTGGGTTGTTCGTGGCGCTCTCCATGCGACGGGATGTGTTGGTGCGCGTCACGCCCGTGCGAACGACCCTTTACCGAATTGGACCGGACGGACAAATCCAGAATCAGTTTCGGTTGACGGTCGCCAATCGCGGTCATCACGACGCAATGCTCACACTCTCATTGGTGAATTTGCCGGGCGCTCGCTTGATGTCCACGCAGAATCCGTTGCTGGTGAAACCGGGCGAGCAGAGCGAGCAAGAATTTGAAATCGCTGTTCCGCCATCTATGCTGCCGCCTGGCGTGAATCACTTTCAGATCGTCGCGCACGTGGCGCCGGAAAATGTCAGCGACGCTTTTGACTTGACGTTCATCACGCCGACAGGGAGGTCATTGCCGTGAGCATGCGAGCCATAGAGTTTCTCTCACGAAATCAGGGGGCGATCCTGAAGCTGATGCTTGGCTTCATTGTGATGCTGTTCATTTCCATACTGATCACCCTTTATGTTGTCGCCAAGAGCGCCAATCCGATCATCCTGAACGAGCAAGGCCGGCCGATGAATGCCGGCTCGAGCCAGCATCATGCTGAGTCACGCCGATGAAAGGTGAGCCGAGCGAGAAAACTTGTGACCTGTGTGGGCTTGATTGCGGCCGACGCCCGTTGCTCGGCTGCTTCGATGGAGTAGAACGGTCGTTTTGCTGCATGGGCTGCCTCAAGGTCTACACCATTTTGTTGGAGAGCGGCGTCGTCCAGAGCGGCCAAGCGCTTCGCGAAACCGAACTCTTCAAGCGAAGTCTGGAACTCGGGCTCGTCGCCAACAGCAATGGGCGGCGCAACAAGCCGGCTGCCGACCTCCCACCCGACGCCCCGACAGAGGAAGTGCTGTTGCACGTCTCAGGCCTATGGTGTTCCTCCTGTGCCTGGCTCATTGAGCACGCGCTCGCCGCTGAGCGTGGCGTTGTCTCGGCGGAAGCGTTCTTCGCATCCGATCTGGTTAAGGTGAAGTACTGCCCACACTATTTGCCGCCGGAGCGTCTTGTCCAACGGATTACGGAACTGGGTTATCAGGCGCGTCCCTACACCGGCGAGAACGAAACCGCTCAGGCTGAACAGCGAGACTTGTTACTGCGAATGGGCGTGGCCGGTTTCCTGTGGCTGAACATCATGACACTGAGCACGGCGCTTTACGTCAGCTTCTTCGAGCCAA
This sequence comes from Blastocatellia bacterium, assembly GCA_025054955.1. Lineage (NCBI taxonomy): Bacteria > Pseudomonadati > Acidobacteriota > Blastocatellia > Blastocatellia bacterium. Next base: position 58,579 of record JANWZE010000130.1, read on the forward strand.
TTGCTGAGAGCATCCGCCGTTATCTGCCGTTTCTGCTGATGGCGCTGGCCACGCCGGTCGTTTTTTATTCAGCCCGACCCATTCTGCAACTGGCTTGGCGGGGCTTGCTCAACAAAGTCATTCGCATGGAGACATTGCTCGCGCTCGGTATTTTGGCAGCCTATGTCTACAGCGCCGCGCAGGCAGTTCGTGGCGAGACGCACGTCTATTTCGACACGGCCGCAGCAATCGTCACGCTGGTGCTGGTTGGAAAATTGATCGAGCGGAGCGCAAAAGAGAAGACGGCGCAAGCCATCACGCTGCTCTATCGCTTGATGCCGAAAAAAGCGCGCGTGCTAGCCGGCGGTCGTGAACGATTCGTTTCAATTGACGCGCTCGACGTCGGCGATGTCTTTGTCGTCAAAGCGGGCGAGCGCATTCCGGCAGACGGCGCTGTAATGGAAGGCTACACGCATGTTGACGAATCATTGCTGACGGGGGAATCGGTGCCGGTGAGCAAAGGGCCGGGAAGCGAAGTCGTATCCGGCAGCGTCAACCTGGGCAGCGTCATTCATGTCCGCGCCATAAAAGTTGGCAACGATACCACGCTGGCGCAGATCGTTCGGCTAGTCGAAGAAGCCATGAGCAGCCGTTCGTCAATCGAGCGGACGGTTGACCGCATCTCCCGCATCTTTGTGCCTATTGTCGTCCTGCTGGCTGCTGTGACGTTGGCCGGCTATTGGTGGCTGGGTGCCAGCGGTGTGCACGAAGCACTCATGCGTGCGATCGCGGTGTTGGTCATCGCCTGCCCGTGCGCGTTGGGCATCGCCACGCCGTTGGCCATCACAACAGCAATAGGCGCCGCCTGTCGCCGCGGAATTTTGGTCAGTGACAGTCGCGTACTGGAGACGATCCGCAACGTGGATGTGGTTGTCTTGGATAAAACCGGCACGGTGACCGAAGGGCAATTCGCGCTGCTGCATTGTGAGTTCATCTCAGACGCCGATCCGGCCCCGATCCCATCAACATATCCCGAATGTTCGGATTTGGGAGCCGGGATTCTTCAATCCGCAATCTGCAATTCGCAATCCGCAATCGGAGTGCTCGCATCGCTGGAACGCTACTCCGAACACCCGCTGGGCGGCGCTTTGGTCAAGCAGGCGCAACAGCATGGCATTGAACTTGAGGAGGCGAGCCAGGTCCACGTGCGAAAAGGGCAAGGCATCACCGGTGTTGTGGCCGGCCACCGCGTTTTCATCGGAAACCGCCGGCTAGCAGAAGACATGTCCGGCGTTCTTGATGCTCGCTTGGAGCGCCGCGCCAGCCGCTGGGAACAACAAGGGTACACCGTCGCCTTCTTTGGATGGGACGCCCAGCTTCAAGGACTGCTCGTCTTTGGCGACCGCCTGAAGCCCGAAGCCGCCCGGATGGTCCGCGCGTTGAAACAACGCGGCATCAACGTCATCGTGCTGTCGGGCGACGCGCGAGCAACAACTGAATACGTGGCTCGCGCCATTGGCGCGGATGATTTTGTCGCCGAGGCGTTACCTGAAGATAAAACCGACGTGATTAGAAAACTTCAACAGAGCGGCTCCGTTGTCGCCATGGTAGGCGACGGCATCAACGATGCGCCTGCATTGGCACAGGCAAACCTCGGCATCGCTCTTGGCTCAGGCACGGACATCGCTATGAAGGCCGCTGCGATGGTATTGATCACCAATTCGCTGCACAAAATCCTGAGCGCCTTTGATCTTGCCCAAAGAACCTGGCGCGTAGTGCGACAGAATCTGTTTTGGGCGTTTCTTTACAATGGCCTCGGCATCAGCTTGGCTATCGCCGGCATCTTGAACCCCATCATGGCAGCCGGCGCGATGCTTCTATCCAGTTTATCTGTGATCGGCAATTCACTCCGCCTTAGTTCGCCACCGGCCGCATCAAACGACTTCTCCCGCCGTTTGCCTCGTCATTCGCTTTCTGGCTCCACCATCTCAGGGTAATCGCCCATGAGCGTTCGCTCGGCACGACAGATGAAAATGAATCACAGGCGGGAACGCCTGTGCCACATTCTGGCAGGAGGCATGAATCAAGCCACTGACGTTGCAGAGTCAGCCGCGAGTCCTCTGCATCTCTGCCCTCCATTCCTTTCCTCTCCGTGCCCTCTATGCTCTCTGTGGCCATTTCCCGGAGAGCGATGATCCATTCCCCGCATCACTGCTCAACATCCGGGCCGCAAGACCAGAATAGGAAGCACTGCAAGAGCAGAACAGGAAGAACCGGAAGTAACGCATGCGTGGCATCCTCTTGTGAAATGCGGTTGGATGAGATAGTATTTTGCTTCCTTGAGGGGAGCTAAAATAATCGGCATGTCGGTATGGTTCTTGGCAAATCAAGAAAGAGACTGGCGCGGCCTACCTGAGTTGGCGCCATCTCATAGTTCCCCGATTTCCTATCATTCACTTCGGCTCGCCGGTATGGAGGGTAAGCCGGCGAGCTGGTTACTTGGGAGAATAAAACAATGAATAAACGTCTACTTGTCCTCTTGCTGGTTGGACTGATGGTGCTCATGGGTCCATCGGGAGCTTTAGCTCAAGACAAAACCATCGAACCGAGTTATCAAGTCACGCCTACGGTGTTCGGAGGCAGTAGCACTGGTCTGTTCAATACACTGGGCACGCGCACACTGAAGACCGGTGAGCTAACGTTCGGTGTGTTTTGGAATAACTATGATCGTGATCCGGGTGATTTAGACATCAATCAAATTCCCGTCAATTTCACGCTGGGTCTGACTGACCGATGGGAAGTGTTCGCAAATGTGGATGTCTTCCAGCAGGTGACCTCCACACGAACGGCGATTTTGGGTTTGTCAGGCCCGCAGTTCAATGGTCGCCGGTCACAATTTGGCGGCAATCCCATTGCCGCGTTTGGCCCCAGCGTGGGCGGGCGCGGCGATGCCGCGGCTGCATTCTTCGTCAATAGCGGCTCTCGGGTCGGCGGTATTCTGCCGCCACCGGGCTCGATCTTTGGCCGACTCGTCGCGAACCGCCCGTCATTCTATAACGAATTGCCGTTCTTTGGACAAGCCTACTTCAATCCGCGAACGGGCGGTTATGAAGTTTCAACATCAGGCAACGGTCTGGGCAACATCACGGCCGGAACCAAAGTGAATCTGGTACACGCCGACCGCGGCTTCAGTCTGGCTGTAGCCGGTCTGTTTCGCTTTTCTTCAACAAATAACTTTCACGGGATGGCCAATGGTCGCGGACATGGCGAGATTGATTTCGGCCCGATGGTGATTTTGGGTCAGTCATTCGCCGGCCATCGCGTCCGCTTCTCGGAGAATATCGGCTACATCCGTTCAGGCGATCCTGATCGAAACAACATCAAACTGCTCGATCGCCGTGATCAACTCTTGCTCAACGGCGGTGTGGAAATCGCTCCCGCGCAGAAAGTCGTTCTGACCGGCGAAGTCAACAGCACCGTTTACGTCGGCAGCGGCACGCCCAATTTGAATCCGATCAACCCGGTTGATCTGATTGTTGGGTTGCGCTACTTTGCCTATGACGGAAAATTTGAGCTGGGTGGCGGCTATCGCCGGTTGCTCAACGGCGCGGAAGGTCGCACAATTCCCGGCATTCCTCCAGGGCGAACGACGTTAGGGCCTGTCGCTATTGGGTCAGATGACGTCAACGGATTCGTGTTCAATGTGGCGTTTGGCCGGCGCAAGGAAGTGATCCCGCCACCGCCGCCGAATCGCCCACCATCCGTCTTTCTTGAAGCGGACCGGACTACAGTACAACCCGGCGAGCGAGTCAACATTACGGCTCGCGCCATGGACCCTGATAACGATGTGCTCGATTATTCGTGGTTGGCCTCAGCCGGACAAATCATCGGTTCTGGGCCGTCCATTATCTTTGACACAACCGGCTTGGCACCGGGCGAATATACGGTCACTGTCACGGTAGACGATAAGAAAGGCGGCACCGCTTCTAATTCAATCACGATTCGCGTGGTTCAACCGCCTGCACCGCCCGTCAATCGCCCGCCATCCATCCGCAGTGTCAACTGCAACACGGTGATCGGCACGGCGCTCGTGCCCGGTCAGATCACCGATGGCGAATCCGTGCGCGTCAGCGCGGTTGCGAGCGATCCAGATGGCGATAGGCTTACCTATCGGTGGAGCACGACAGCCGGCCAAATCCGAGGCAGCGGCTCTGATGTCACGCTCGATACAACAGGCGTAACAGCAGGACCGGGCGCGCCGCCTGTGGAGATCACGATCACGCTGACCGTGAGCGATGATAAAGGATTGACAGACACGGCCACGTGCCGGCTGACGGTGCGCTCAGTCAGAAAACCGGAAGCCGAGAAGGTCGAGATGGTTCTTGAATTCCCGGCTCGCAGCGCACGTGTCAATAACGTCCACAAGGCGATTCTGGACGACATCGCGCTACGCCTGCAGCAAGAGCCCGGTGCTCGACTTCTCATCTACGGTTATGCCAACAAGGGTGAGCGGCCTCGACTGGCTCAACAGCGCGCCAACAACGTCGTCAACTATCTGGTCAGAGAGAAAGGTATCCAGCAAGACCGGCTCGTGGTCAGAACAGTTGTGGCGACTGAAGCGGACCCGGCCAATCGTCGTGTCGAGATGTGGATCGTGCCGCCGGGCGCGGAACTCCCACAATAACGTTTCAACCAGTTGACCGAATAAACAGGCTCGACCGATGAACCATCTGTCGAGCCTGTCCGGTTGATTTTCTCAATGCTCATATTGACCGGCTTCACGTGGTTGATGGCCTCAAGCTAAGCGGCTTGAGGCCACCAACCGTGCCTAAGGCTGGCTGTCTTTGCGCTTACCTAATGAATATGCTGGTTGCACGACACCGTTGAATGTATCCTTGTGCTGATGATGACGAGCCGTGAATAGGCTAGTCCAAATCCTGTCACGTCGTTTGTTGCTGGTCTTGCCGGTTGTGTGGGCTGTAGTCACGCTGGTCTTTTTGCTGATTCACATCGTGCCGGGCGATCCGGTGCTCACCTACCTGGGCGAGCGCGCCACCGCAGAACAAGTGGCTGAAATGCGCCAGCGCTTTGGGTTGGATTTACCGCTCTGGCAACAATACCTGAATTACTGGAAGCAGCTCTTCACCGGCGATCTTGGCGTCTCATTTTTTGATCGTCAGCCCGTGTTTGATAAGATTTTGGGACGCTATCCGGCCACGCTCCAATTGGCGCTGGCTGCGCTCATTGTCTCAATCACGCTGGCCATTCCGCTGGGCGTCACGGCTGCCACGCATCAAGGTAAGCTGACTGATAACGTGGCCTCGGTCATTGCGCTCTTAGGAATTTCCCTTCCCAATTTTGCCCTGGGGCCGCTGATGATTTTGCTGTTTGCGGTCAACCTGCGATGGCTGCCTCCGTCAGGGGTTGGTGGGCCGCTCCATCTTGTTCTGCCGGCGATCACGTTGGGCGCCGCGCTGGCTGCGATTCTGACGCGCATGGTGCGCTCAAGCGTGATCGAAGAACTGGGTCAGGATTATGTGAAAACAGCCCGCGCCAAGGGACTGACCGAGCGCATTGTGGTGTATAAACACGCGCTGAAAAATGGACTGATCCCTGTCGTGACAATCATCGGCTTGCAGTTCGGCGTCTTGCTCGGCGGAGCGATCATCACCGAACGCATCTTCAACTGGCCGGGGATCGGCCTGCTGACGATCGAGGCAATCGAAGCGCGTGATTACCCGCTTGTTCAAGGCTGCATCCTGGTCATCGCATTATCGTATGTCGTGGTCAACACAGCGACAGACTTGCTGTATCGCGTGCTTGACCCACGAATTCAGGTGGAATGAGAGTGAATCTACAGCCTGGGGCTGCTCTACATGGTCGAATGACTTTCACAGTCGCTCGCGTTTGTGCCGCGCAGAGCGGCTCCGCCGAGACCTGACACTCAAGTATGAATCGTTTGGCCATTGTCGGATGCGTGATTATCGCGTTGTTGAGCGTGGCGGCACTGTTTGCCCCACAGTTAGCAACCGACAGCATCACGGCGCTTCACCTGTCAACACGTCTGAGCGGGCCTTCAGCCGAGCATTGGTTCGGGCAGGATCAATTCGGACGCGACATTTATTCACGGATGCTGTTTGGCGCGCGTGTCTCCATGAGCGTCGGTGTAACGGTCGTTGTGATCAGCGCCACCATCGGCACTATCATCGGCGCCATTGCTGGCTACTACGGCGGATGGGTTGATCGAATTGTGTCGCATTTGTTGTTCAACACATTCCTTGCGTTCCCTGGCTTCTTGCTCGCCATCGGCATGGTTGCCTTTCTGGGACCGCAACTGAGCAATTTGATCCTTGCGCTCTGTGTGATCGGCTGGGTCGGATATGCGCGGCTCATTCGCGGGCAGGTGCTCAAAGTCAAAGAAAACGATTTCGTCACAGCCGCCAAAGCCCTCGGCGCAACCGACGCGCGCGTCCTGCTGCAGCACATTTTGCCCAACTGCGTTCAGCCGCTCATTGTACAAGCAACATTGGGAATGGCTGGTGTTGTGCTAGCCGAAGCGAGTCTGAGTTTTCTCGGCCTCGGCGTGCAAGAGCCGCAGCCGAGTTGGGGCAAGATGCTCGACGCAGGCCGAGGCTACTTGACGCTGGCGCCGCACATGGTCATCTTCCCCGGCTTAGCGATTATGCTCACCGTGATGGCCTTTAACTTTGTCGGCGACGGATTGCGTCAGTGGCTCGATCCCAAGCAACGGAAGATTTAACCAGGTCGTGGTGTAGGCAACGAAACAACAGTTTGCTACAATACCAGCTCGGAGAAATACAGACCATGTCAACAGAACCAACGAAAGTAGCTTCCTGGAAAGTGAGTGATTTTTGGTATGGCGCACTTGGCCTCGTCATAGGATTTTTCATCACATTCTCGATCACCAACGCAGTGCAACGCGATGAACTGGGCCAAGCTGGCACAGCGACAGCCCGGCAAACGCGCGACCTGCCGCCTGACCATCCACCCATCAACGCCGATGGCAGCAGCCAAGCCGGCGCCACTGGTCAAACTCTACCGGAAGGCCATCCGCCTATTGCCGGTAGCGCGGCTGGTAGCGCAGCCGGTAGCACGACAGCGGCCTCCACTCCACCTCCACCATTGCCTTCATTAGAACCTCGGCCGGGACCAGGCCCGAAGGCAGAAGATCAGTTCAAAGATATTCAAGTGCTCAAAGGCGTGCCGCCAACTGACTTTCAAACCATCATGGGTATCATCACGGTGTCGCTCGGTGTGACGTGTGATTACTGTCACGTCCCTGGCGCATTTGAGAAACCTCACCCGATGAAAGACGTCTCACGTAAGTGGATTCAACTGGTCAAGCAAACGAACCAAATGAACAAGGACGTTCCCGGGGGCCAGATCAACTGTTACACCTGTCATCGCGGCTTGCCCAAGCCACCACCACACTAGAGCGGTTTGTGAATGAGTTTGCCCTAGGAGCGCACGTTTCCAGCGTGCATGAGCCTGCAAGATGTGGTGTCCCCAGCGAAAGGCAACTGAAAGTCGCTCTAGGGCAACGTGCATACGCGGGCAACATGCAAACAGAGCGATCCGATTTGAATCTTCACAGGCGGCGCTTCAGAAGGGGAAACGCCGATCGTTTCTCAGCCTCTGCGTATCAAATCACCGTTCCCGGCGCAATCACTGCCTTGCGTGGAATGATGACGATGCCTTCGCGGATATAGTAATTGTCACCGTCCACATGGCGCAGACCAGCCTCGTTGACGATCCGCGCGCCCGCGCCGATACGAACATTTTTATCCAAAATGGCTCGACGAATGACAGCGCCCGCGCCAATGCCCAGAATGGGACGGCCTTGTTGCCAATCGTGGTGAATCTCCTCAACCGTCTGGTAGCGACTGGCGCCCATGATAATCGTCTGTGAGATGTCAGCGCCCGGCTCGATGCGCGTGCGAATGCCGACAATACACTGGCTCAAGCGAGCGCCGCTCACAATGATGCCTTCACCCAGCAAGCAATCGCGAATCTGACAACTGATCAGCTTGGCCGAGGGCAATGAGCGCGGCCGCGTGTAAATCGGCGCCTCCGGATCATAAAAACTGAATGGCGAATCGGACCGCGCCAGATCGAGGCTCACGCGATAGAACGAGCTAATAGAGCCAATCTTTTCCCAATATCCGTCAAACCGAAAGGCCCGAACGTCATAGTCTCGAACGGCGCGTGGTAGCAGTTCCATGCCGAAATCAAACGTTGGATCAACCCGCGCCAATAGTTGTTCCAGGACAGACTTTTTGAAGACATACACGTCCATGGCAGCCAGGTATGGTTTGTCCGTCATGCCAGTGAGGCCGAGTCGTAGCTCGCTCAACGCTGAGCCGCGTGGCTCTTCATAATACAGGTGGACTCGTTGCTGCTCATCAACGACCACGACGCCGCAGTGCATGGCCTTCTCCTCGGCTACCGGCGTGACAGCTAATGTCACATCAGCGCCCGTCTCCCAGTGATAGCCAATCAGCTCACTATAATCCATGCGATACAGATGATCGCCAGGAAGGACGAGGCACGTCCCGACCCGTTCCGAACCAAAGTGCCGCCAGGCGCGGCGAACAGCGTCAGTCGTGCTTTGAAACCAATCACGATGTTCAAGGGTTTGTTCCGTCGGCAAAATATCCACTGACAGCTCACTGAAACCACTGAAGCGATACGTCCGCGTGATATGGCGATGCAGTGAGGCTGTGTTGAATTGCGTCAGCACATAAATCCTTTGCAAGCCGGAATTGATGCAGTTGCTGACAGCGACATCAATCAGCCGGTACTTGCCGGCCAACGGCACGGATGGTTTGGCTCGATCTCTGGTCAGTGGAAACAATCGAGCGCCTTGCCCACCACCGAGAATGATGGCGACAACATCTTTAGCGACCTTGTGTCTCATCAGTTCGTACCAACGTTGAGGTATTGGTAGGGAACATGGTGGGCCCTGTAGGACTCGAACCTACAACCCGCTGATTATGAGTCAGCTGCTCTAACCGCTTGAGCTAAGGGCCCACGTCGAACATCCTAAGCAACGGCCAAGAGCGTGTCAAGCAACTGCCCGCAAGGCGCGCGTGAACGCCACAGCAATGCCCATTGCCCTTGAAATCGCTATGTTCAGCAGCTCGTGACCGCTTGCCAATTTGCAGCGGTTTTCAGATGGATGTTCAAATCAAAGGCTCGTCGGCAGTGGACAGAATTACCGCCAGCAATGAACACGCAAACGAAACCCGCTGTTAGCCCGATCAAGCTGGCAATCCGCATTCCGCAATCGGTAAAGAGCACCCCAGAAGGAAACCACCCTCCGTCAACAGAGCGCCACCTCAAGCACTCAGTCGAGTGCTTGGTGGTCATCGGTCATGTTCGTTGAAACGATCCGTGAGCGATGAACTGTTCACACATTGAGCGGCCTGCCGCTCTGAGGCGATGCATTTGGCCATCCACTTATTCACTCATTCGATTTGTCAAATAACTCAATCGTATCAACGACGCCGACAATGGCTGCGTCAATCGCTGCTTCAGGCCGACCTGTCGCGGCGGTGGAAGCCGACCAACCTTCTTGCACCACCACCACCGTGTCGCCTTCTCCGGCATCAACGCAATCCAACGCCAGAATGGGATTGCCGCGCTCAGTTCCATTCGGATGGATCGGTTGCACCAAGAGGATGCGAGCGCCACTGTACCGCTCGTTCTTCTGTGTGGCGACCACATTGCCAATGACACGCGCCAAGATCATTTCGTTTCGCTCCGTCGGTACGGCCGGGCCACATGGATCGAATCCACAATGCCAACGATCGTGCATTCAGTGGGCACATCGTAGGGTAAGAAAGGGAAACTGGCTTCGCGCCCGCGACACCAAAAGACGATCTCGCCAACCCCTGCTCCAACCGCGTCAATGGCCACCATCGGCTTGCCGACGGGCGCGCCATCAGGGGTGATGGACTGAATGTAAAGCAGCTTTCGTCCGGTTAATGATTCGTTCTTGATCGTTGCCACAACCGTTCCAATCACACGCGCCAGTTGCATAGGCCGCCTAGTCTATCACAGGATTTACAAATCTGTCAGTGATTGAGTACATTTGCTGCCCTGAGTATGAGCAATATAACCGAACGCAAGCCACGCTTTGTTACATCATCACAGATTGAGTTGAAACCAGTCTATCGCGCTGACGACATAGCCGATACGGAGCCACACATGCACATTGGCGAACCGGGTCAATATCCGTTCACGCGCGGGATTCACGCTGGCATGTACCGTCAACGCCTCTGGACAATGCGCCAGTACGCCGGCTTCGCCACGGCGAAGGAATCGAATCGGCGCTATAAGTATTTGCTTGAACAAGGACAGATGGGATTGTCGGTCGCGTTTGATCTGCCCACGCAAATGGGTTTGGATTCAGATCATCCGCTGGCTCGCGGTGAAGTTGGTAAAGTCGGCGTGGCAATTGATAGCTTGCGTGACATGGAAGTGCTGTTTGATGGCATTCCGCTGGATAAAGTCTCCACCTCAATGACCATCAATTCGACGGCCGCTATTTTACTGGCTCTCTATCTTGCCGTCGCCCGCCAGCAAGGCATTCCATTCGACCGACTCAGTGGAACAGTCCAGAATGACATCTTGAAAGAGTACATCGCCCGTGGCACCTACATCTATCCGCCCAAGCCCAGTCTACGATTGGTGGTGGATGTCATCGCCTTTTGTCAACAACATGTGCCCAAATGGAACACAATTTCGATCTCCGGCTATCACATTCGTGAAGCCGGTTCAACCGCCGTTCAAGAGCTCGCCTTCACCTTTGCCAATGCCATCACGTATGTCCAAGCGGCGATTGATGCCGGCTTGAACGTAGATGATTTCGGGCCGCGACTCAGTTTCTTCTTCAACGCGCATAACAATTTTCTTGAGGAGATTGCCAAGTACCGCGCGGCGCGACGGCTCTGGGCACGCATCATGAAGGAACGCTTCGGGGCGCGTGATCCACGTTCGATGATGTTGCGATTTCATGCGCAAACAGCCGGCTCAACGCTGACGGCGCAGCAACCTGATGTGAATGTGGTTCGTGTCACGCTGCAAGCGCTGGCCGCCGTGCTCGGCGGAACGCAATCACTTCATTGCAACGCACGCGATGAGGCGCTCGGCCTGCCAACAGAAGATGCCGCTCGCCTAGCCCTACGAACACAACAAGTCATCGCCTACGAATCCGGCGTGGCTGACACGGTTGATCCACTGGGCGGCTCTTATGCTGTCGAATCGCTCACCAACGAAATTGAGCGCCGCGCCAGTGAATATCTCGATAAGATTGACGCGCTCGGCGGCATGCTCAAAGCGATCGAAATCGGATGGGTGCAAGGCGAAATTGAACGCGCTGCGTATGAATACCAACAGGCGCTCGAACGCCAAGAGGAAATCGTCGTCGGCGTCAATAAGTTCACGCAGGAGCAAGAAACGCCCATCGAAGTGCTGCGTATAGACCCGGAGATTGAACGGGAACAGATCGCTTCGCTCAGACGAGTGAAAGCTGAACGTGACCATCGAGCGGTTGAGACGGCGCTGGAAGAGCTGCAAGCGGCAGCCAGCACCAATGAGAATTTGATGCCGTATATTCTGCGCGCCGTCCAGTCCTATGCGACAGTCGGCGAAATTAGCGACCGACTCAGACGTGTTTATGGAGAGTACCGCGAAGTCGGAGCCGTTTAGTCAGCGTTGAGATTTCCTACGAGGCAAACCGTGTGAAACCACTTCTGCTCGCTATCACGCACTAGGCGAGGTAATCAAGTTGAAATTTCCTATGAGGCAAATCGTGTGAAACCACTGGCGCAACTTTTGGACCGAATCGTGTTCGGCATGATGGCGCATCGAATGCGAGATTCTATCAAACAACCACAAAGACAAGACATGATCACCTATCGCGCGTTCATACAGCAGCAATCACCTGATCAGTTCTTCGCTGCACCGAGCGTCACCCCGGCCCTAACGGAATCGTTCAAACGCATTCGCACAACCGAACATTACGACGTTTTCGACTTTCACTTTCCCAGCGCCTACACCTCGCCTTGGCCGGAGAACAATACGGTGTATGGTCGCTATTTCAAGACAAAACGACGCCCCACTGCGCCGACGGCCATTGTGCTGCACGGGTGGTTGGCATTCAGTTATGTTTGGTTCGCTGCCATCTGCCGACATTTGGCCAAAGCCGGCATCCATGCGGTGTTGATTCAACTACCCTATCACATGCGTCGTCAGCCGCAGCAGTCCCAATTCAGCGGGCAGTTTACCATCAACGGTCAACTCGAACGGAGCATTGAAATGATCCGTCAAGCCGTCTCTGATACCCGCAGTGTCATCAATTGGGTTAAATCGGATGCATCATCGCCGGTCGGCGTATGGGGCATTAGCTTGGGCGGCTGGGTCGGCGCGATGGTTACGGCCTTGGATGCGCGGCTGGATTTTTCCATACTGATGATTCCGGCAGTCCGGCCAGACGATATTACCTGGCACTCCCCCTTAGTGCCCCCGTTGAAGCAAGCCCTGCAAGCGGCAGGCATTACCTATGAGGAGCTAGAGGATGTTTTGAAAATTGCCATGCCCAAGTACTATCGGCCTCAACTGCCGCCTGATAAGATTTTGCTTATGAAATCCCAATACGACCTCGGCATTCGACCTCAGACCGTTGATGAATTGTGGGAAGCATGGGGACGACCGGCGATGCACTCTTACGCCCACAGCCACATGAGCATTATTTTCTCTCGCCGCGTCATCCAGGATGGGATCAATTTCATTCGTCAGGTCACTGGATAAAAAGCCCAACATGCGCTCTCATGTTGTCATGTTTTTATCCGACCATGGCCAGCCCAAAGCGCGGTTGTTGTCGAATCTGCTCGATGATGCGATTCAACGCGGGCGAGTTCCAGCCGGCTGCTGTCAGGCGCTGCACTTCCCGACGGGCTTCGATCAGCAGTTGTTGGTCTCTCACAATATTGCCGATGCGACACACCGGCACGCCCGATTGTCTGGTCCCCATCAATTCTCCGGGGCCGCGCAATTCCAGGTCTTTTTCTGCAATCTTGAAACCGTCAGTGGTGGCCACCATGATGCCAAGACGTTGCCGCGCTTCGTCGGAGATGTCCTCCTTGGACATCAGAATGCAATATGACTTGGCCGCTCCCCGACCCACGCGGCCACGCATCTGATGTAACTGCGCCAAGCCAAACCGCTCGGCATGCTCAATGATCATGATCGAAGCATTGGGCACATCCACGCCGACTTCAATGACCGTCGTGCTGACCAGAATATGCACTTCCCCAGCGACAAACCGGCGCATCACGTCCTCTTTCTCAGCCGGTTTCATCTTGCCGTGCAAAAGTCCGACACGGAACTTAGGAAACACAACGGTCTGTAAATGCTCGGCCATCTGCGTGGCATTGAGCAGATCGAGCTTCTCTGATTCTTCAACCAGCGGATAAACAATGTAGACTTGACGCCCGGCGCGGATTTCCTCGGCCATGAAGCGATAGATGTTCTGACGAGCATCTTCAAATCGCAGCACCGTCTTGACCGGCGTCCGACCCGGCGGCAGTTGGTCTATCACAGAGACATCAAGGTCGCCATAAACCGTCATGGCAAGCGAGCGCGGGATGGGCGTGGCTGTCATCACCAATACATCAGGGTTGTATCCGCGTCGAATCAGTTCGGCTCGTTGCAGCACGCCAAACCGATGCTGTTCATCAATGACCACCAGGCCGAGTTTGTGAAACTGCACGTTCTCTTGAATCAAAGCATGCGTGCCGATGACGAGGTCTACGTCTCCTTCAGCGATGGCCTGATACAACGCGCGTTTCTGACGTCCCTTGATGCTCCCTGTGAGCAGCTCCAGACGATAGGGCGTGCCGGCCACAATGCGCGCGAGCGTGCGATAGTGCTGCTCGGCGAGGATTTCCGTGGGCGCCATCAAAGCAGTCTGGTAGCCCGATTCGATGACAACCACCATGGCCAGCAAGGCCACGATCGTCTTGCCACTGCCTACATCACCCTGCAACAAGCGATTCATGGGGCTGGCTGACGTTAAATCATCAACGATCTCTTTCAATACACGACGTTGCGCGCCAGTTAACGGAAATGGCAGAAGGGCTCGGACAATATCGCGCACGCGATCGTCCACGTGCACAATCGTTCCCTTGGGGGCGCGCTCGCGCTGCTGGCGCCGAACGGCCAAAGCCAATTGGAGCCAGAAAAATTCTTCAAAGATCAGCCGTTGAAGAGCCGGCGCGCGCCCTGCGTTGTAATCGTCCACCGAGGCGCCATCGGCGGGAAAGTGGACATTGACGAGCGCCTGATAGCGGCTCATCCAGCCATAGCGGGACAAGGTTTCAGGCGGCAACACTTCAGGCACATGCTCTGCCGATAATCGAGCGAGCAGGTGGTAGATCAACGAGCGTAGTTGGCGGCTGCGAAAATTACCCAGCTTACGATAGATGGGAACACGCCGACCTGTATGAATGGGTTCAGCGTCCTCCCGCTCCGGCAAAACTTCAAAGTCCGGATTCTCCACCTCCAAACACCGTTTATGCGGATTCCATTGCCACTGCCCATACAGAATGACCCGTGTCCCCTGCTTGAGCGATTGCTCCAACCAACGTTGATTCCACCAAAACGCGCGAATCTGGCCGGTTGCATCCGTGGCCGCCAACTCAAAGATGGTCAACCGTCCGCCTTTGACCGGATAGCAACCTGAGACGCGGACGCGCACCGCGACAGAGGCATATTGACCGGGAATGAGTTGATTGATCGTGGCCAGATTTGAGCGATCCTCATAGCGAAGGGGTAAATAATAGAGCAGGTCCTCCACGGTCACTTGATCTGGGTCGGTTTTATTGCTCACGGCGGCTAACGCAGCCGCCAGTTTATGCGCTGTGGTTGAACCAAGGCGAGCGATGCCGTATCTGCCTAATTGCGTCACCGGTGTGTGCAGCGTCAACATCAGGTGGCAAGTATAGGTGGGTACGCCCGTCGCAGCAAGCAGCCTGACCGTTGTGAAGCCTCACCTGCTTCAAGAGCCCATCCGGAGCGTGTTTCAGGCATATCGGGAAAATTTGATTTTCTTGACGGAACATAGAGAACATGCTATTCTTAAAAGGCAATTGCAACGAACATCACCACGATTATGGGACAAACAGGGCTATATATCGGAGGGTTGAGGAAGGGTCATAACCGCGCTGTGTCACTCTATACTCATTGTCATTATCGAGGAGGTTGCAGTGGGATATAAAGTCGGTCAGAAACTCGTTTACCCAAATCATGGGATTGGTGTGGTTGAGCAAATCTGTCAGCATGACTCGGGCAATGGAGAGAGAAGCCTGTTTTACCAAATGCGGTTGCTGGCGACGAATTCGCGCGTGATGGTGCCTGTCAACAATGTGGCTGGAGTCGGCTTGCGACCGCCCATTTCCAATAGCGAATCGGATCGGCTGCTGAAAGTGTTGGCCGATGATTTCGTCGAGCCGGCAGCCGATTGGAAGGATCGTCAAAAAGTCTTCTTGGAAAAAATGCAATCAGGCGACATCTTTGAAGTCGCTCAGGTATTGAAAACGCTGGCATATTTGAACACCATCAAACCGCTCTCGTTTCGCGAGAAACGGCTGTTTGAAAAGGCTCGCTTCCTGATTGTGTCCGAACTCTCGGTCGTCTGGCGCAAACCAGCCGAAGCTATTAATCCTCAGATTGATCAGGCGCTAGAAAACGCTTGCAAAAAACACACCTCGCGCAACGGCAAGAGCCGCGCGATGGCTGCGGGGCTCAGATAAGGTGGGCACCGGTGGGTCAAAGGCGTAGGAAGATTCCGCTCGTTGAACCGCAATAATGGCCTATGGATGAGCCGAGTCTAGCTGAGATAGTCTTCAAGATTTTCCTCGTCTTTTTCTTTGTCTGCGCCAACGGCTTTTTTGTTCTCTCTGAGTTCGCTTTTGTCACGGTGCGCAAATCCTGGGTGGAAACGCTTGTCAAAAAAGGCAACCGGCGCGCCCGCGTGCTTCTCCGTGTGATTACCAACCTGGACGATTACATCGCGGCCACGCAACTGGGTATTACCATCGCCAGCTTAGCCCTTGGGTGGATTGGGGAGCCAGCCGTAGCTGCCTTGCTTCGCCCGCTGCTAGCGAATCTGCCTGGGCACATCTGGCCCGCAGCAGCGACTCACACAGTATCCATTGGCATCGCGTTTGGATTGATCACATTCTTACACGTCGTCATAGGGGAGCTGGCTCCTAAGACGCTTGCCCTGGAACGAGCAGAAAAAATGGCCCTGGCGGCGGCGCGTCCCATGTTCATTTTTTATCACCTGTTTTATCCATTCGTGAAATTGCTCAATAAGGCAGGAATACGTTTTCTGCAATTGCTACGCCTGCCGCCGGCTGGCGAACATCGCGCGATGTATGCTGAAGAGATTCAACAGATGATCAATCTGAGCCGAGAGCGTGGTCTTCTGGAGCCGCAGGCACACCAATTGATGAGCAATGTGTTCGACTTCTCCGGCCTTATCGTGCGCAATGTGATGCGGCCGCGCGGCGAAGTCACCGTTGTAGACGTCAACACGCCCATTCACGACATCATTCAACTTTTTGCTCAGACGGGCTACTCACGGCTGCCGGTCTATCGCGATCAACGCGATAACATCATCGGCGTCTTGTATAGCAAAGACCTGCTGCCGCGACTTGACCAGCTCGATCAAATTCATATCGAAAGCCTCCTGCGTCCGCCTCTCTTTGTTCCCGATGCCATTTCGGTCGGTGAGGCGCTGCGGCAGATGCTCCAGGCGAAAAAACAATTTTCCATCGTGGTTGACGAATACGGCGCTTTCGAGGGCATTTTGAGCATGGAAGATTTGTTGGAAGAGCTGGTCGGCGAAATCCGCGACGAACATGACGTGCACGAGGAGAGCGACATCATTCGGCAAACGGATGGCGCCTGGATTGTGAACGGGCTATTGACGGTGCGAGAAGTGAACCGACGGTTACAATTGAACATCCCTGAATCAGACGACTATGCCACTTTAGCCGGATTTCTGATGAGCATCACCGGCAGATTACCGACAATTGGCGAAAAGATTTCACACAAGGGCTTGCTGTTTACCATTCAGCACGTCAAAGGCCGACGGATTGATCGCGTTCGGATCGAGGTCCCAGCAGGCGCGTCAACCTGAGGCGACGACCGGCTCGCTGGCGAGCGCCTGCTCACCGAATGAATGCGTGAACTGAGCGACGCTAATTCATGACATAGACTCGCGCATGCAGGCGGACACTCTGTTAAGCGGATGAATGCGGAACTCGGCGACGCCACGTGCGTTTGATTCCTACCTATGAGAGAAAGCGCTATGATTCAATTGACTCTGCGACAAATGTGGACGATTGTGGTAGTCTCAGCCGTCATGGCGGCTGGGCTGGCCATTGGCTGCGACCGTTGGTTAGAACATCGTGGCCAAACAGAACCGACAAAAGCGCCTGAGCCTGCTGTCGCTTCTGCCCCGACGGCAGAGGGTGAGACACTGACCGACGACGAGCGGAATAACATTGAAGTCTACCGACGGGTTTCACCGGGAGTGGTCAACATCAGCACCGTGACCTACGTTCGCGACTTCTTCTCTGTGTATCAACAGGAAGGTGGCGGCACTGGCTCGATCATTGATGAACAAGGTCACATCCTGACCAATCACCACGTCGTGGAAGGCGCCGAGCGATTGACGGTCACGTTGGTGGATGGCAGCAAATACCCGGCTCGGCTGATCGGCAGCGATCCGGATACTGACTTAGCCGTGATTAAAATCAGTGGCTTCAAAAAGCCCCTGACCGTCGTCAAAATGGGCGATTCCAGTCGTCTGGTTGTGGGCCAGAAGGTGTTAGCCATCGGCAATCCATTTGGTTTTGCTCACACGCTAACTGAAGGCATCATCAGCGCGCTGGAACGTCCTATACGGGCCGAAAACCAACGCATCATCGAGGGCGCCATTCAAACTGATGCCTCGATCAATCCGGGCAATTCTGGTGGACCGTTGCTCAATTCGCGAGGGGAAATGATTGGCATTAACTCACAAATTATTTCTCCCAGTCGCGGCAGCGTTGGCATTGGATTTGCCATTCCAGTGAATCTGGCCAAACGATTCATCCCAGACCTGATCACGCATGGCTATGCGGTTCGTCCCTGGCTCGGCATTGTTCCATTTCCGGCGCCGGTCTCGTCGGTGGCTGATGATCTTGGTCTGCCGGTAGATTATGGCGTACTGGTGATGGAAACTATTAAAGGCCATTCAGCCGATAACGCTGGCATCCGAGGGGGCACACAACCGATGCGGCTGCGCTCAGGACAGGTGCTTTACTTGGGCGGTGACATCATCACGAAGATTAATGGAGAGAAAATCATGTCGCAAGATGATCTGAACCGTATCATCGGTCGGCATCAACCCGGCGACACGATCACGGTCGAAATTGTTCGCGACGGCCGCCCCATCACACTGAGCGTTAAATTGACGGCCAAGCCGCCACGAAGGTAACGATCGGTGGATTGCCGACACGTAGGCCGGCTGATACCAATCGTGGAGAAAAGAAAAAGACGACGTTCTTTGAAGAGGCGCCCCTACGTGAGCGCCTCCTGAGGTGCGGCGTTTTGAACCGAGCAAGCCTCGAGCAGCGGCGGCAGCCGCCCACCAGCCAGTAGATGTGAAATGTCTGGGTGAGCGTCATCCCAAAACCATCGCGCCCTGACGGGGCGCCATCCGTTCACTCAGCAGCTCGTTCATGCTCTCCACTTGCTGGCCACGCAGGCGGGCCGATTCATTGAGAGGTCACGAGGTATGATCGGCCTGTCAGGGATTGTCCCACTCCTGCGAACGTTATCGGTTGTTTTTGATTAGCTCTTCCAGCGTGGGAGGCTTATCCAGAAATACGCTCAGTTTGGGCGCTCGAACCGGGTGACGAAGTTTGCGTAACGCTTTGGTCTCGATTTGGCGAATGCGTTCGCGGGTGACGGCAAAGTACCGGCCGATCTCTTCCAGCGTGTGTTCAACGCCATCCGGTCCCAAGCCGAAGCGCATCTTGATGACCATTTCTTCGCGCGGCGACAAATCACTCAACACCTGTTGCGTCACAGCGCGCAGATTGTTGGCCACGGCGACATCCACCGGATTGGGCGTTGACGCATCTTCGATGAACTCACCAAGACAACTGGATTCATCATCGCCAATCGGCGTCTCCAACGAGATGGGGTCTTGAGCAACGCGCAAAATTTTGCGCACTTTGCCCGGTGTCAGGTCCACGCGCGCGGCGATTTCTTCGAGAGTTGGTTCGCGGCCCAGCTCTTGCACCAGCGAGCGCGTCGCCCGCGTAATGCGATTGAGCGATTCAATCATGTGAACAGGGATGCGAATGGTTCGCGCTTGATCGGCAATCGCGCGGGTAATGGCTTGGCGAATCCACCACGTTGCATAGGTGGAGAATTTCAAGCCGCGCCGGTACTCAAATCGCTGAACGGCTTTCATCAAGCCGATATTGCCCTCTTGAATCAAATCGAGAAATTGCAAGCCGCGATTGGTGTACTTGCGAGCGATGGAAACAACCAGCCGAAGATTGGCCTCAACCAGTTCATTCTTGGCGTGGGTGATCTCAGCTTTGGCTGTGGTGATGATTTCCAATAATCGTTTCAGTTCAGGCAGCGTGGTGTGGTACTGACGCTCCAATGCCGACAGCCGCGTCTGTTTGCGCGAGGACGCGCGTTTGGCTTTTGCCGTCGCTCGGCCAGAGGAGCGGCATGACGTGTCTTTTTGCGCCTCGCTCTCAGCCGCGTAGAAATCATCGAGCAATCGCCGGAGCGAGTCAATGAGGTGTTCCTGGAACTCCGCTGTAAAATCAATTTGCCGGAATATCCGTGACATGCGAGCGCGCGCGCGGATCAACTGGCGGCGACGTTTGACGCTGCCTCGCTTGGCAGTGGCCTTGCTACACGAAGAGCGCGCCTCTAATTTCAACCACTGCTGGAACGCCTCTTGCAACTGATTGATCGAAGCCAGGAATTGCTGTTGGCAAGCTGTCTCATCAAAGTCATCGTCAAACAGGCTTTGCTCCGGCATTTTGATGATGTCGCACAATCGGAACTGCGTTCGCACAACGGTCGGGGCGTAGACGGCTTCGATCAACAGCCGATTCAACCGCGCCAGCTCATCTCTGGAGGGCTTTTCTTCAAGCAGCAACTCTTCTGCTTCATCACCAAGTTCGATACCCTGAAACCAGGATGGATCATAAAAATCGCCCTTTTTCAAGATGCGATTGAGGTCGCTTAAGATCACCTCGCGCGCGGCCTCGTCCAGCGGCTGCTCAGCAATGGCTTGATCAATCAGGCGTCGGCTCGACTCGCTGAGAAACTCTCGAATACGGCGCTCAGGCGAAAGCGCCTGATGTTGGCCGGCATGATGTAAGCTCTCAATGAACGTCGGCCAATCTACAATGCTGTTGGGCGTAAATCGCGTCTGCCGGTGTGCGGCGGCAATGACCCACTCGATCACCACGCTTAGCCGCGAGAGCGCCTTCAGCGACACACGCTGACATCGCTCAATCCGCTTGGCGATGGCCATCTCTCCATCGCGGTCCAGCAGTGGCACAACTGCCATCTCGCGCAGATAAATGCGAATCGGGTCATGAATCGGCTCACCGTCGTCCTGCCAGGCCAAGCCATCTTCGGACTCGGCGTCTGTCGCGTTCTCGCCACTAGGCGGCACCACCGACTCTGAGTCCCCGACGGCAATCCCAGCGGAGTCCAGCGTATCAAAGATGAGTTCGATTTCATCCGGCGATAGCAAATCGTCGGGCAGGGCGCGGTTAATCTCGTCGTAGGTCAGAAAGGACTTCTCTTTTCCTAGCTCCAGCAGTCGCTGTATTTGATCGCGGCGTTTATCCTCGGGCACCATCGCTCAACCTCATCAGGTAGCTATTGTCACAAGTAGACAGAACATCAACCTTTCTTATGTGCTTGCGCCACATTTTTCACCAATAGATTGGAGATTTCTCGTTTGCGCATGGATAACTGAAGCGACAGCTCACGATTGCATTGCTGCTCGGCCAGATCAATCTCCTGCTGCAATCGTCTTAACTCCTGCTCCAAGCAGCGCGCTTGCAAACTGGCTAGACACCCTCTCGCTTCCTCATAGACCACCTCGCGCTCTCGCGACACTTCTACTATCAAACAACGCTCCAATAAATCGAGCAACTCTGGTTGATCCTGAAGTCCGGTTGCCAGGGTCGCATAATCCAATGGCTCCGAGTGGCCGATGCACTCGATAATCCGCTCAAATAAGCGTTGCGCCGCCGTTCCCTCAAAGATCATTCTGTTTGTCAACAATTGCTCGCGCAATTGTTCAACAATGTCAGGCCGATTCAACAGTATCTCCAACAACAACCGTTCGGCTGAGGTGATTGTCTGAAGAAGAGTCGGGCCTGACTCAGCGCTCACTGCCAGCCCTGGCGCAGGCGCTGTTTCGCGCTGATGATGTCGTTCGCGTCGCAGCTCCTCATGAACCAACTTGCTGTCGAGCGTCAGCCGGCTGGCCACATGATCCGCGCTGGCCGCGCGCTCGATACGATCAGGGATGGAAGCCAAGTAGGGCAGCACCGCGCGCAATGCCTGCGCCCGCGCCGCCGGCTGATTCAAATCGGCAGATGCCGTCACGTGCATCAACACAAAATCAATGTAGGGAAGCGCCTGCCTGAGCGCCTGCCGATAGGCCTCAGCGCCGAATTGTCGAATGAACGTATCCGGGTCGTGCCCTGGCGGCAACGTCACTACGTAGACCTCAAATCCATGATGCACCAACCTCTGCAAACTGCGCATGACAGCCGCGCGACCAGCCGGATCAGCATCAAAGCTGACGACGACCTTGCTGACATATCGTTTCAGCAATGATACCTGGGCGTCCGTCAAAGCCGTGCCCAACGAAGCGACAATGTTACGAATGCCGGCTTGAAACGGCATTAAGAAGTCGAAATACCCTTCGACCAAAATGACCCAACCGGCTTGCCGAATGGCCTCTCGCGCTTGATACAAACCGTACAGGTGTCGGCCCTTGGTGTATACACTGGTCTCTGGCGAATTAACATATTTCGGGCCAGCTTGCTGCTCATCAGCGAGCGCGCGGCCGCCAAACGCGACAATCCGTCCCTGCGCATCCGTGATGGGAAACATCAGGCGACCGCGAAACCGATCGTAATAGCCGGGACTGTTCTCTCGAGGAATAACCAAACCGCTCCGCGCCAAGTGCTCTTCGGAGACGCCACGGCGCCGCAGAAACAGAGACAGAGCATCCCACCGCTGTGGCGCATACCCTAATGCCATCTGCTCAACAGTGCTGTCCTGCAATCCGCGACTGATCAAATACTCAATGGCCGGACGCGCTTCAGCCGTCTTCCATTGTTCCCGAAAAAAATCTTGCGCCCAACGATTCAACTGATAGAGCGTATCCCGCCATTGCTGCTCGCGTTGCTCAGCTTCGATCAGCTCTGGACGCTCAGGGACATGCGGAATTGCAATGCCGTTTTTTTCTGCTAACAACCGCACAGCGTCAGAAAAGCCACAATGCTCCAAGGCCATGACCAGCCCAAACACATCACCACCACGCCCACAACCAAAACACTTGAAGATTTGTTTTCCCGGATGCACCGTGAACGACGGCGTCTTCTCATGATGAAATGGACAAAGCGCTATGTAGTTGGCGCCACGTCGCCTGAGGGTCACATACTCAGAGGCGACTCGCACAATATCCAACTGCTGTCTCACCTCGTCGGCAAATCCTCTAGGTATTCGCATGGTTCAGCATCATCCACAGTGCCTCGGACCCCCTGACGCCTCTGCCACCCTTCTCTAGGGTATTTTTATTTTTCAATATGACGAGGCACATTGTAAGAACGAAACGTCTCACGCGCAAGAGAGAACAGAGTAACAGAACACAAAAGAGCAAATTGCTCTCTGATGGAATCGTCTCATATCAGTCTCAACAAGCTCATCAAGTTTGCTCCCGTCGCTGTTGTGCATGGCTCTCAAAACCTCATAGCTGTGTCATCGAGCGTGCGCTTCTAGTCGCGCTGCAATTCCACAATTGTTACTGCGCCGGCTTCGTGTGTTCGTTCGTCGCCAGGTCGAACACGAGCGACGTGTGGATGAGCGGCAAGCTGAGTTCTCAAGGCTGTTCGTAGCGCGCCAGTGCCGGCGCCGTGAATGATGCGCACCACGTCGAGCGAGGCCAGATAAGCATCATCTAAAAACTTGTCAGCGCGCTCCAGCGCCTCGTCCACTGTGCAACCGATCACATTTAACTCGTTCGGCACGCTAGCGCGCGGCTTGAGTTCCACACTCATCGTCGAGCTGGCGCGGCTGATTTCAGCCGACGCGCGCGCATCGGGCAACGTCACCACTTCCAGATTGTCTCGCTGCGTCTTAATGCGCATGGCGCCAACCTCAACCGTTACGGCATCACCCTGAACCGCTGTCACAATGCCTGTTTTGTTCAAATCAATGAGTCGCACTGTTGCGCCGATTGGCAAGTCAGTGGGCTGCTCTGCCAGTCTCGGCGCTGAATCGAGCTGTTGGCCGAGGCCGGCTTGCGCTCGCTTTCTCAGCTCTGTTTTCAACCGAGCCGCTTGCCGATCTACCGTGCGCTGCAACGATAACTGAACACGGCGCTCGTGCACTTGACTGAGCAATGTTCGGGCTTGTTGGTTGTAATCATCCAGTATCTGTTGAAGCCGTGTTTCAAACGTTCGATGACGCTCGGCCTCACGGCGCGCATAGTCCGACTCCAACGCGCGACGTGTCTCGACAACGGCGCGTCGTTCCTCTTCGAGGGCGGCGCGGGCGGCGCGTTGCGCATCCAATTCCGCTTTCAACGCGCGCAGATAGTGCGCCACATCGTGCTCATGTGTAGGCCGTCGGCGACGAGCCTCTTCAATCATCGAATCTGGCAATCCCACACGGCGCGCGATTTCGATGCCGCTTGATGAGCCGGCCACGCCTTGTAGCAACCGGTATGTTGGCTGGAGTTTCTCTTCGTCAAACTCGACTGAGGCGCTCATCACACCAGGGGTCATCTGCGCGTACATTTTCAGGCTCTGATAGTGCGTCGTCGCCATGACCATTGCGCCGCGTCGTTTGAAGTCATCAACAATCGCCACCGCCAATGCGGCGCCTTCGTCAGGGTCTGTGCCTGTGCCCACTTCATCCAACAGCACCAGCGCGGGCGGCATGAGCGTCTCGGCAATCTCGCAGATGGTGCGGATATGCGCGGTAAACGTAGACAGGTTGGCGGCAATGGATTGATGATCGCCGATGTCGGGCAGAACGTGATGAAAGATCGGCAACGCGGCCTCCTTGGCCGGCACATGCAATCCCGATTGCGCCATCAGCACAGAGAGACCCAACGTTTTGAGCGCGACGGTCTTTCCGCCGGCGTTCGGACCACTGACAATCATCACAGGATGCTCATCATCGAAGCAGAGCGAGATCGGCACGACGCGTTCTCCTCGTTGCCGCAATCCATGTTCTAACAGGATATGTCGCGCTTCGATGAGCCTCAGCGTGTAGCCTTCTGTCAGCGTCGGTTCGCAACACTGAAAATCTATCGCCAACCGAGCGCGCGCGGCTGCCACATCAAGCTGGGTGATGATCTCACACGCCCGTTCGAGCGACTCAAGCTCAGCCCGCAAATCGTCGCTCATGGCCAACAAGATTCGCTCAATCTCCGCCTGCTCGCGCTCGCGGTATTGAACGAGCTCATTGTTCAGCTCAATCGTCTCCAACGGCTCAATGAAAACGGTAGCGCCGCTGGACGAAGCAGCATGAATGACGCCGGCGACTTGCCCTTTATGTTCAACGCGGACCGGAATGACAAACCGATCATTGCGGATGGTGATCACGTCTTCCTGTATGTACTCATCGGGACTTTGCCGCAATATAGATTGCAGCCGCCTATAGAGCCGATGACGCACCTGCTGGATGTGTTGGCGAATCTCTCTGAGCTCAGCGCTCGCGTTATCATCCAGCTCGCCATCAGGCAAAATCTTACCGCGCACCTTTTTCAACAACGCCTGGAGGTTCGGAAGCTGATTCACCAACTTCATCAGATGAGGATACTCAGCTTCGATCCCGGCAAACATCAAGCGCAGGGACTCGCCCGTTTCCATCAAACGGATCAGATCGAGTATCTGTTTGGGCTCCAGAGCGATGTGCTCAATCCGCAGCAACCGGCATGCTTCACGCGGGTCTGGCAGGCCGCTCAAACCGAAGCCGGCATGCTCTGTGAGGAACTTGACGCACTCGCTGGTTTGTTTCAGGGCCTCGAGGATGCGCTCGCGATCAACCAGCGGCTCCAATTGCAACAGTCGCGCGCGGCCGAGCGCCGTTTGCGCGCGTCCGGCCAGTAATTCCCTCAGCGCCCCGTATTCGAGCACTTCAAAAAACTTTGCATCCATAGATGCCAACGCGAGCGGAGCAACAAACCGGTGACCTGGCGTGTTCGATCACCTTCATCTGGTGTTTGCTATGGAGCGCCATGGACGCAGCAGCTCGGCTGGGCGACGGCCTTGCGCCAACGAGACGCAGCCAGTGAGTCCATAGCCAATCAAAAACAAGAGCAGGAACGGGAGTGTCCCCCAAATGCCCATCGTGACAGCGTAGTGCACCACGCCGATGAAATAGACAGCGAGCGCCAGTTCAATCAACGGAATGAAATCCGAACGCCAGCGGTATTTTTTGCCGCGCCAGTCATCGCGCCGCGATTCGATGCGATATTTGGGTGTGCGAGCAAAGGCCGACCGAATGCCGAGGAACGCTTCGAGCACCGCGCGCGTGTTGTTAATCGCCATGCCGATGCCCATGGACATGACCAGCGGCAGGTAACGAAGCTGCTTCTTCCAATCGGGGTACAGATGCCAGACTGTTACCCCGTAGTAGGCCATCACCGAGGTGGTCGCAAAAATCAAGATCGGCGCATCCAGCAATAACAGATGGAACCAGCCCTGGCTATATCGCACAATCAACACCGGCCAGTGCAACAAGCTCAGGATGATGATCAGCGGCGCACTGGCATTGTTGGTGAAGCGGAAAAAGAGTTCCAGCTTGACGCGCCACGGCAGGTCGCTTCTGAAAATGCGACCGATGAGTTTCAAGCCGACTTGCAACACCCCTTTAGCCCAACGGCGTTGCTGGACTTTGAAAGCGTTCAGATCAACAGGCAACTCTGACGGCACATCCTCATCCAGCAGGTAGATGAACTTCCATCCGAACAGTTGCGCGCGATAGCTCAAATCGGTGTCTTCGGCCAACGTGTCTGTCTGCCAGCCGCCGCTCCATTCAATCGCCGTTCGACGCCACATGCCGGCTGTTCCATTGAAATTAAACAACTGACCGGCTCGACTGCGTGCCGTTTGCTCAACGACAAAGTGGGCATCCAACATGATCTGTTGAATGCGGGTCAGCACGCTGTAATCAGCATTCAGGTAGCTCCATCGCATTTGCACCATCCCCACCTGTGGGTCGGTGAAGTAATGAATCATTTTGCGGAGCGTGTCCGGTCGCGGCAGAAAGTCAGCATCGAAAATAGCAATGAACTGGCCGGTGGCATGCTTCAATCCGTTGGCTAGCGCGCCGGCCTTGAACCCTTGACGATCATCTCGATGAATGTAGTGGATGTCGTAGCCCTGGGCGCGATAGCGTTCCACCGCCGATTGAGCAATTTGCTGTGTCTCGTCAGTTGAATCGTCCAAGACCTGAATCTCTAACAGATGGCGCGGATAATCGAGATTCGTTATGGCTTTGAGTAACCGATCAACCACGTAGACTTCGTTGAAGATCGGCAACTGGACGGTCACGCGCGGCAGTTGATGCTCGGCAAAGTGAGCGAGCGGGGCAAACTTGATATGGCGATACCGCAAGAATGTGTAAACTAGCTTGAACCGATAGAAACCGTAAATGGACAGCAGAAACAGAATGCCAAAGTAACTGCCAATGATCAGCCAATCCATGCCATCCAGTCTGTACAGATAACTCAGATTGCCGGGACGCCCATCACCACCGAGCACCTTACTGACAATCTCCGGAAGAGGCGCCGGCGGCGGCGCTTGCCAGGCTAACACGCCGCTCATGTGTTTCATCAAAAATCCTATCAGCATTGTTTTTGGATGATCCTCCTGACAAAGGCAGAAGATTGTACGGATTTGCTACAGGTTGTCAATTGTTGCGCGCGACCGGCGTGGTCTGCGATGGCGTGTTCTCGGCTGGTTCCGACCAAACGGCATCGTAGTTAATCGGAGCGAGCGCGGCTAAATCGTCGTCGGTAAACCCCGGATAGGGCACTCGCTCATGGTGCACATTGGTGAGCGTCTGCAGGAAGCTGGCCTTGATCTTCTTCAGGTCACGCATTCTCAAGTTGCATTCATCGAGTTGGCCATCGGTGACGATTGTCTCGATCACTTTAGCCAACATGCGGTCGGTCTGCTCTGGTGAGCGATCTTTTAACGAGCGCGTTGAAGCCTCGGCGCTGTCGGCCATCATCACAATGGCCGCTTCGATGGACTGCGGTTTGGGACCACGATAGCGAAACGCTTGCTCGTCTATCGGCTCGCCTCTGGCTTCGGCCTGCTGCTTGGCCTTGACATAGAAGTAATGCAGCCGGCGCGTGCCATGATGTTGAGGAATCAGATCAACGACTGCTTTGGGCAAACCGGCTTCCTGCGCCATCCGAATCCCTTCGGTTACGTGGCGAATGATGGCTTGCGCGCTCTCTTCCGGGGATAACAATTCATGGGGATTGAACCCGCCCCGCTGATTCTCCACATACATGCGCGGATCATTGAGCTTGCCGATGTCATGATAATACGACCCAATCCGCACTAATAGCGGGTTCGCGCCGATGGCTTTGGCAGCAGCCTCGGCTAACGAGGCGACAATAAACGAGTGCTGGTAGGTCCCTGGCGCTTCAATCGCTAATCGCCTCAGCAGCGGAAGATCAACATTGGACAGCTCCAGCAATTTGACATCGGTCAGGATGCCAAACGCCGATTCACCCAACGGCAGCGCATAGGCAGTGAACGCGGCTGCCAAAAAACCGCCCACTAGACCACAGACCATACTGAACAGCACCGGGCCGAACACCAGCGGCTGAATTTTCAGTGTCATCAACACAACAGCCATCACCAGATTTGCCAATCCAATCTTGGCGCCAACTTTGGTCACGGCGCCGCGCTGCTGGTAGCGCCCCACGCCGAACGCGGACACGAATCCACTCATGGTGGCATAGAGCGTCAGTCCAGCGTCCTCGGTCAGCAAGAGCGTGAATAAACTCACCATCAAGCCGACCATGATGGCGATTCTCGATTCAAGCAATAACGCGCAGAGCAACGCTGCCGAAGCGAAGGGAATGGCGTATTGATAAGCCTGCGGCGAGTCAACATCGCCAAACAAGCGGAACCCGATCACCTCCGCTGTTTCGACGCCCAACCGAATCAACGCGAGCTGAACGATCAGGGCTATGCTCGCCAGCCGAAACACCTGCCAGGAGGATAACGAGAACACGCGGGTGCGATTGGCAAATCGCCACAAGGCATAAAACAATGCCGCACAGATGACGACCAACCCAATCCAGCGACGACCGCTGTATTTGCTCGATGTGTGCGCGCGCAGCCGATCAATCGCTGCTTTGATCTGTGGCGTTACAACTTCCCCGCGCTGGACAATCACTTGACGCGGCTGATACCGGTTCGTGGCTGTGATCTGATCGCTCAGCCGCGCGCGCATCCATTCGGTGAGCGCGTGATCATAAACGCAATTCTCTTTAACGAAGCCGGCCAACCAGTCGGCATATTCGCGCTGATCCAGAGCCAGACTGCCTTTGACATGATACCTGGCTTCAGAGACTGTCCAGAGGTCTTTCCATTCGACCAATGGACTTTGCTCGATCTGCTCCGGCGTCAGCCGGTCGCCAACGGCTGACAGGATACGAACGCTCTGCGGCACGGCACCAAGACTCGACGGAAATTCATCAGCGCGAACATAAAACCCGCGCAATCTGGCGATCAAACGGCTCTGGAATTCTTCGCCTGCATCGCCGCTGGCCCACAAGCGAGCCAACGTGAGATTGACCGGAAAGGAAGGATGCTGCTGCTGAAACGACCGCACAAACGCGGCAAACCGCGCTGACGCCATCTCGGATGGTGACAACATGTCCGACTTGAACGCCTGACGCAGGGCTGCTTGAAACTGATTCCGGCTTGCCGCAAAAGCCGCGCGAAGCTGATTGACGGATTGCTCGACCACGTTTTGATCGAAGCGAAAGACGGGCGCCACTTTCTGCGCTTCTTCTTGTCGCAAGCGGGCTGTGCGCTCAGGGTCAACAACAATCAATTCCACCGGCGTGGTGATTTCCATCCTGGCGACTTCGCCGACCTTGTAATCGGGCAAACTCCGCAGTGGCACCCGCGATACAAGCACTGACATCACCACAGCAAAAAAGCTCACTTCGAGGATCAGCCGGCTCCGACGCGAAGAGGGCGTCAAACGACGCACAAGCCGCCTCAATCGTTCCAACAATGATGACTCAGGCGTGGTCACTGGTTCGTCCATACACCGGCCTGTGTCGGCCCTGACGCGGCAATATCCGTGTTGCTGCGCTGATCCATTCGTGCGCCTCGATGGCCAAGCATCGCTTCAATACGATCGAGCAATTCCGTGAGTGTTTCCGGCTGCAAGGCTGAAATGGCGATAGCCTGATGAAGCCGGCAGAGATTCTTCATGATGTCGGCGGGCACGCGATCCATCTTGTTAAACACCAGCAGGCGCGGTAGCTCCTGCAAGGCCAATTCTCTCAACGTGCGTTCCACGGATTCAATGCGTTGCTCACAATGGGGACTACTAGCATCAACCAGATGAATGAGCAGGTCAGAATCAGCAATCTCCTCCAGTGTGGCGCGGAATGCGTTAATCAGATCAGGCGGTAGGTTGCGAATAAATCCGACCGTATCACAGATGATGATTTCGCGCTCCTTGGGCAATCGGAGCCGGCGGCTCAACGGATCGAGCGTGGCGAACATGCGTTCTTCGGCCAGGACGCGCGAATGGGTGAGCGTGTTAAGCAACGTTGACTTGCCGGCATTGGTGTAGCCGACGATCGAAACAACGGGCACGTCATGTCGCCGCCGCTGACTGCGACGCGCTTCGCGCTGTCTGCGCACCTGCTGAATCAGCTCTTCCAGGTGGCCAATTCGTCGGCGCACGCGCCGGCGATCAACCTCCAACTTCGTCTCGCCAGGCCCACGCCCGCCAATGCCTCCCGTCAGACGCGACAAGCCTGTGTCCTCGTCGGTCAGTCGTGGCAAAAGATACTTCAACTGAGCCAACTCAACTTGAAGCTTCCCTTCCCGCGACTGTGCGCGTTGGGCAAAAATATCCAGAATCAATTGTGTGCGATCAATCACTTTCAGGTCGGTCGCCTGATGGATCGAGCGAACCTGCGCTGGCGTCAAATCCTGATCAAAGACGATGACATCGGCGCTATGCTGGAGCGCGCGAATCACCAACTCGTGGAGCTTGCCCTTGCCCAGCAGAAATCGTGGATCAATCTGTTTGCGTCGCTGAATGATGGTGTCCAGCACCACCAGCCCGCACGAGACAGCCAATTCGTGCAGCTCATCCATCGAATCGCGCGCTTCCTCTATGCCGTTGGTCGTCACACCCACTAAAATCGCTCGCTCGCGATCATCTTGCGCATGCGTGGGTCGGCGATTCCGCGCAAACTCTTCTTCGAGCGAGCCGATCAACTGGAGAAAATCAACATCGAGTTGATGCAGATAGACCGGATCAAGAAAGAGCCACGGTCTCTCAGACTGCGCTGGCTGCCCAGCTTCAGAAGGCGATCGTATCGGCATCAGATGCGCTGAACGAACCAGCGCCGGCAATCCCGCTTCTGTCACCTCAATAGCCGTCATCAGATCAAGTCGCAGCAACGCCAGATCGGCCAAATCGTCTTGCGTGAGGCCCTCGCCATTCAGATGTGTATGCACACAGCGAAGGCCACGAAATCGCCCACCTGACGCACGACCCCGCTTCAGGTCCGGCAACACGATCTCGTGTGCATCGCCCACAACCACATATTGAATATGACCCCCTCGATCAATCAGCAGTCCAATCTGACGATGCACCTCGCGCGATAGTTCGGTTAATTGCCGCGCGACCTCAGGCGTGATGATCGCTGTGGGTGGGATTCGCCGTTGATAGAACTTTTCCAACCGCCGTAGCTGGTTGTGTTTTAATCCCTGCGTGTGACCGTAAATCGTTGTAATGCTCGCTACCCTCCTGAAAGAGCTGGTCTGAGGCTACTATCCGGCTTCGTTGCCTCGTGTTGAGGTGTTCTCATGTGCCACATAGGTCAACGCTCTATTCAATCCGAGTGCCATTATAACATTCTCCATCGAGAGGGCAAAAGCCTGACCGCGACGTGCGGTGCGCCAAGTGAAAGTTGGTAGCGAAGAATGAAGAGAACGGGTAACCTACCAATTTCATTTAAAAACATTCAGGAGATTACCCGATGGAGCAATAACTACGGGGATATTCGTGCCATTGAACGAAGAATTGATCAAGCGGTTGACGGCGGCGTTGGAAAATCGAGATCAGCAGAAAGTGACGCTTTGTGGTTGGAGACGTAGTTGGTGACGTTGCTGGCGGCACTGGCCGTGGGGATCATGAAGGGGATGCTGGAGGTGGTGTTGGGACGCGACTACGAGGTCAGTGGGGTTGCGTGTCCGGGCTGCCGAGGACGGATGAAATTCCGGCGGTATGCCCGACGGCCGGTCATCAGTGGGTTTGGCCGCTTCAGTTGTGAGCGGGCGTATTATTATTGTCGCCGGTGTGGGCAGGGGCGGGCGCCGTTGGATGAGCAGTTGCAGATAAGCCATCGGCGGGTGAGTCCACGGCTGCAACGCGTTATTGGGTTTTTGAGTGGTCATCTATCGTTTGCGGTGGTGGGCAAGAGTTTGAAGGAGAGCTTACAGATCGAGGTGAGCAACGAGACGATTCGGCAGGTGGCGGCGGAGTGGGGCCAGCAGGCGCGGGACTGGGAGGAGCAGCAGCGGCAGATGTATGAGGAGGCGCCGGTGGTCAGTCAGCCGAGGCGGGCCCAGCCCAAGACCTGGGTTTTAGAGGTGGATGGCAAGAAGATCGGTTATCAGGATGGCAGTTGGCTCGAGACGAAGGTGGGGGTGATCTATGAGTTGTCGGATCGGGTGGAGAGTGAGAGGGGTCGGCACGAGTTGGTGAAACGAGAGTTGATTGCCCGGGGGTGTGAATGGTTAGAGTTTTCCTATCACGTTGGGGCGGCGATGCGGCTCGTCGGGCATCCGGCCGGGGGATCGGCTGGTGACGGTAGCCGACGGAGCCACCGCGATCCAGCAGATTTTTGTGGTGGCGCCGGAGGCGACCTCCGTCCGCGACTTCTACCCTATGGCCGAGCGGCTCTGGACGATCGCCGAACTGCGCTACGCGGCGCAAACGGCTCACGCTCGACAATGGATTGAACTGAAGCTGGAGCAACTGAAGCGATCTGAGGTGGAGTCCATTGTGCGCTCCATCGCTCATTTGAGGTTTTCCACCGGGCAGGGGCAGCAGACGCGGGCTGAGTTCTGGGCTATCTGCGCAACCATCGCTGGGCGATGGAATATGCCAGCTATCAACAGTAGCATCTGCCCATCAGCAGTGGTGCGGTGGAGGGTGGGTGTCGGCTCATTGGCTGGCGCACTAACGGGTGTGGTCGTCGCTGGAGCTTGGCCGGCGGCGATGCCATCGTGGCGCTGCGGGTGGCTGTGCTCAATGATCGGCTGGAGCTGTTGCAGCCCCGACCATCGTTCGAGGCCAAAATGGCCGCTTGATCTACCAACTTCTGGTTGGCGCACCGGTCTGACCCCTAGGTTTC